>CAZZGL010000048.1:0-10674 GCA_964654155.1 uncultured Staphylococcaceae bacterium
TTTTTTTCATTATTTCTATGTTCTATTTTTGGATTATTCCTCCAAAGATAAGTTTTATATTATATTAAGGAAAAAGAATTTTAACTATAACAAAGTCTTATTTTTTTTAAACCTGCATAAATGAAAAGCCACCTTGACAGGTGGCTATCATATTATGATTTTAAATTACACGAACATCATTTGTCGCATCAAATATTGAACATTTTACTGGATCAATACTTAAATTAACTTCTGTTTTATCAAAATCACTATTAACAATTAAATTAACATATTTTTCAGAACTTCCAATTTTAATTTTAGCAATACGAACATCACCATAATCATCTATTTTTTCGACCTTTCCAGGTACACCTTGCTCTGAAATAACCAAATCATGAATATCAAAAGCTAATTTAATAGAATGACGGTATGCATTTTTATCTAATACAGTTGTAATTTTTGTAACCATATCAATTGGCATATAAATTCCAACACCCTCTGTTACAACATAGAAATTAACAATTTTCTTACCATCATCATTTTTCTCTTTAACTTTAATAAATTTGCCTTCAAAATTATCTTCATAACGAACTGGTTCAACTAATAATTCCTCTTTATCATAAATAAATATTTTTGACATATCTAAACGACATTCAAAAGTTTCGCCAATTTTTATATTTTCATCAATAACTGAGAATATTTTAGCGTTCTTACCGTCTAAGTGTAATAAACGTTTCCCCATCGTATGCTCATCTTTTAAAACTTTAAAAGACAATCCTTTGCCTGGGATTAATGCATTATTTTGAATACCTACTGTAACATGTGTATGTCCAGAAATTCTTTCTAAAATTGCAGGTGGTAATTCAATCTTTTGATTTTCAATTTCGATAATGTTACCGCTAATTACACCATCAATATAAGATACTGATGGTACCGGTGGTAATATTGTCATTTCAGTTTCTGCATTAAACAAATGAATACGAGTTGGATCGATATATACTTTAATCTTTTGTCCAACTTCATAATGTTCTTTTGGAGAAGTCTTAATAATAATATTATTGCTTCCACTTAATGTTTCATTTGTCTTTGAACCAGTTAAATCACCATAAACAAGTGTTTCCGCACCAAGTTCTTCAACTGCAGTAACTTCTGCCTCAATAGCTAGATTTTCATTTGTTCCTTCAACATGAACATCTTCTGGACGAATACCAAAAATAACTGGGGTTTTACCATCGAGCATTTTATGTTCAACTTTAGAAATATAATCAAGAGGAATACGCAAAACTTGTTTTTCAGCAAGAATCATCTCTACATAATCATCTTTTCTTGTCAATGTTGTATCAAAAAAGTTCATTTGTGGTGTTCCAATAAATCCAGCAACAAATTTATTAATTGGCGCTTTATAAAGATTTGTTGGTGTATCTATTTGTTGAACAAAACCTTTTTTCATAACAACAATACGTGTTCCCATGGTCATAGCCTCAACTTGATCATGTGTAACATAAATAAATGTAGTTGCTAAACGTTTATGAAGTTTTGTAATTTCAGTTCTCATTTGCGCACGTAATTTAGCATCCAAATTTGAAAGAGGTTCATCTAACAAAAATACTTTTGGTTTACGAACAATTGCCCTTCCTAAAGCGACACGTTGTCTTTGTCCTCCTGACATTGCTTTTGGTTTACGATCAAGATAATCTTCAATATCAAGAATTCTTGCTGCTTCTAAAACACGATCACGAATTTCATCTTCAGGTACTTTTTGGTTTCTTAATCCAAAAGCCATGTTATCATAAACTGTCATATGTGGATACAAAGCATAGTTTTGGAAAACCATCGCAATATCACGATCCTTTGGTTCCATATCGTTAACTAAAGAATCGCCAATATAAAGATCACCAGCAGAAATTTCTTCTAATCCTGCAATCATACGCAAGGTTGTTGATTTACCACATCCTGATGGTCCAACAAAAACAATAAACTCTTTATCTTCAATATCGATGCAAAAGTCATTAACCGCTTTTACACCATTATCATAAACCTTATAAATATGGTTCAATTTTAATTTTGCCATTTGACATTCCTCCTTATTTCAAAATGGTTATTGAATATGGTTCTGCCTTAACAATACCTTTTTTAATAGTTGAAGCTTTACCATTTGTTGACAATGTATCTGAAACAACCAATTTTTCTAATTCACTTGAAAGAGTAACATTTTCTGTTTCAGGACTCAAATTAATTAAAATGTACAATTTTTCATTGTTATAAGTTTTTTCTAACATTGCATATTCTACAATTGGCTGATCTATAGAATTCTTAAATGTAATCGCGGTTTGTTCACCTCGAGCAATAGATGGGTATTTATATCTCAATCTTGTAGCAATTTTTAGATAATTTAGCACAGAATTAGGATCTTCTAATTGTTCTTCAACATTTCCAATTGGGATTTCTTGATTTCTAATATCACAATATTGTTCTACCGTAGTTGAACCAGGAGGATTGTACTTACATACTTGATATTCATCATCACTCCATAACATTGCGGTTCGATAGCTAGGATCATTATTTCCACCACCTACCATACTTATTTCTTCACCATAATACACCCATGATGTGCCAGAAATCATTTGATTCATTCCTAATGCTAACTTAACAAAATCTAAATCAATTATAGCTTTTCTTGTACCATCCTCATTTTCTATTGAACGAATACATGCATTAGCAATTCTTTGCGTATCATGATTTCCTAAGAAATTAGCTATAATTGCATCGCTATTATTAGCTTTAACCTTTTTTTCATATTCAGTGACAGTTTCAACGAAATACTTTGCATTGTAGTTATTAATCGAAGAAACAACAGTTCCACTTGCTTGTGAATTCGAGAAATTAAAGAATGAATCTAAACTTGAATTATAATACTCTTGTACAGTAGAATCGCCACTCCAAACTTCAGCAACAAAATAAACATCAGGATAAATCTTTTTAGCTTCTTCTTCAATCCAAGAAAGAAACTCAATGTTCTTATTAGTTGAAGAAAAGAAATGAAGTGCCGCATCTAATCGAAATCCTTTAATGCCTTTATCAAGCCAAAATTTCATTATCCCTACAATTTCTTTTTTTAAACTTTCACAGCTTAGATTTAAATCAGGCATTTCTTTACTAAAATCGCCTTCATACCACCAAGAAGAACCATCTTTAACCGAATAATATGTCGTTCCTCCAGTTGGTTTCTTTTCACTATAAACAAAATTATAGTACTCGACTGTAGGATATTCTTTAATACATTCTTCGCTTGGTTTATTATATTTGCCTGGAGAAGGATATTTTGTTAATCCCTCAACAGCTTCCTTAAACCATTTATGATTATTTGAAGAATGATTTACTACCAGATCCATGATTACTGCAATATTATTTTCATTGGCTTTTTTAATCATGAAATCAAAATCTTCCATAGTTCCGTATTGTTTATCGATACTTTTATAATCATCAACATCGTATTTATGATATGAATTCGATTGATGGATTGGCATCATCCATACGCCATTAAATCCTAAATCATGAATATATTCCATTTTAAGACCTAATCCTCTTAAATCTCCATATCCATCGCCATCTGCATCATAAAACGATCTAACATATACTTCATAAAAATTACGATATTTATCATCTATAATTGATTCAGTATAGTCCCAATCACGAAGTTTTAAAGTTGGTGAATCATTCGAACCACAGCTTCCTACAAATAATGTAGTTGTTAAAAATGAGATAAAAGTTAAAATCTTCTTTATCTTCATTCTATTTCACCTTCTTATATATAGCAAAGGACCATGATGATATTTGTAAACCTTCTTTTCCAACTTTAACATCACCTATTTGATATAATAATTTTAAATCATTATAATTACCATTAATATTACGAGTAAATGAAGATGGATTAACCATAACAACTATATCTTCTCTTTTATAAATAAATGGATATGCGTATGGTTCAGCATAAATTACTTCAAAACTACGACTTCTTAAACCTGAATTTTCTTTTCGAATAGCAATCATATCTTTAATGGTTCTTAATAAAGAATCACTTCTTGATAATTGTTCTTCAACATTAACTGGTTTTTGATAATTTAAAGGCAAATATAGTTTATCTTCACTTGCTGAAGAAAATCCCATATTTGGTGATTGATCCCATTGCATTGGAGTTCTGCTACCTGTTCTTTGGAATCCGCCTTCTTTTGAAGGAAGACCTTGCATATAGTCCATGCCTATTTCATCACCATTATAAATAAACGGAACACCAGGCATTGTTAATAAAAATGCATGCATTAATCTAAGCATATTTTCAGTATATCCATTACTTCCTATACGGTAAGAATCATGATTGCCTGATATAAAGCAAACATGTCCTCCATAATGATTAGCAACATTAAAACGTGGAATATAATCATTTAAAAATCCAGAAATATCTCCTGTCCCATTAAAGAATGAATAATTAACATCATTTTTAATATATCTAAATAAACGATTGTATCCATTTCCAAAATGATCTAAATAAAAATCACCATGGAACCCCGCTCGTAAAGATTTTTCATGATCTGACCACTCAGAAACTAGTACTGCATCTTTAAATTCATTATCAAAAATTTCATGACGAATTTCTTGCCACAATTCAATTGTTGCAATTTTATCATCATCACCTTTGATTAACGAATCAGCCATATCAACACGGAATCCATCAAAACCTTTATTTAGCCAAAATCTAATAATCGATTTTAAATAATCGCGAGCTTGTTTACATCTTGGATCTTTATAATGCATTTGCCATTTTGGATATTTCATTTCATTCCAACCATAATTAAATGCTGGTTGACAAGAAAAGAAATTAACCATGTAATTTGCGTGTCTATCGTACCTACCAGAAATAAATTGCCACCAACCTTGTGGTTTATCCCATGGAGAATCATTCCATACAAACAAATCACTATATTCGTTTCGCGTTGGTTCTGCACTTTTTAAAAACAATGGATGTTCTTCACTTGCATGACCCGCGACTAAATCTAAAATAATTCTTATTCCTAATTTATGCGCTTTTTCTAATAATTTTTCTGCATCTTTCATCGTTCCAAAACGAGGATCAATATCGAAAAAATCACTAACATCATATCCTCCATCTTTAAATGGAGAACGGAAAATTGGGTTTAACCAAATCGCATTAAAACCAATTTCTTTAATATAATCTAATCGAGAAATAATTCCTTGAATATCCCCATATCCATCACCATTTGAATCTTGAAATGAAGAAGGATATATTTCATAAAAAATTGCATCATCAAACCATTTTGGCATAATTAATTACCCCTTTACCGCTCCGCCAGTGACGCCAGAGACATAATACTTTTGTGTTGCTAAGAATAATATAATAATTGGAATCGAAACTAACACTGAACCTGCAAAAAACATTGTAAAACGAAGACTTGATCCTTCTAAACCTGTTTGTAAATTATAAACACCAAGAGGAACTGTCCAGTTTAATGTTTTCGTACCACAAATATAAGATGGTAAAATATAGTTTACCCAAGGTCCCATGAATGATGTCAAAATAGTATAAACAATGATTGGCTTTGAAAGAGGAATTGTAATCTTAAAAAAGATTTTCATATTAGAAGCGCCATCAATACGCGCCGCTTCATCCATTGATTTCGGAATCGTATCAAAGAATCCTTTCATAACATAGAATCCCATACCAGCACAAGCGCTATTAGCAATAATCAATCCTGTTATGTTACTTAACCATGTTGCTTGTGCACCCGTCATATTAACTATCTTTAAAATATTATAAATAGCGATAAGTGACATAAATCCTGGAAACATTCCAAGAATCAAGTTTATACTCATTAATTTTTTACGTGATTTAAAGCGTAAGCGTGACATCGCATAAGAAACACCTAAAACAAATAATGTAGAAATAATTGTTGAAAATACTGAAACAATTAAAGTATTCAAAACCCAACGTAAATATGGATATTGTGCCGAAGAATAATTAATTACAACTTTATTATTTTGAATTACATATCGATTCTTAATTCCTAATAAGTATAAAAAATTATATAGTGTAAATCCGTTTTCTGGTAACAACGCAGATGATGACCCACTTTCAGCACGGAAAGCAGTCATAAATGTAAATATAATAGGAATAACCCATATGATTGAAATAAATACTAATAATATATATAAGAATGTGTCTATAAGCCTATTTTTAGCTTTAACACCCATTTTTTTCTTTGCCATATTACATGAACGCCTCCTCATCTTTTACACTCTTGGAATTTTTGTACATAATTAATCCAATAGTCATTGAGAAAATAAAGGATAAAATACCAATAACCGAAGCTAAGTTAAAATAATTTTTTTCAACGGTTAATTTATATAACCATGTAATTAATAAATCAGTTCTTCCAGCAGAAAGTGTTCCTGTTGTTGGTCCTCCACCAGTTAAGAAGTAAATAACATTAAAGTTATTAATATTGCCAATAAACGAAGTGATTGTTGATGGCATTGTAACAAAGACCACATATGGTAATGTTATCTTAAAGAATTGTTTAATTGGAGAAGCTCCATCAATTCGTGCTGATTCATATAAATCGGCAGGAATATTCATTAATATACCTGTATTACTTAAAACAGAGTATGGAATACCAATCCATAAGTTAACAATAATAATCATTGGTTTAGCAAGTAACACTTTATGAGTTCTTCCAAATAATGTAATTGATTGTTCTCCAACATTAGACAACCAATCAATTCCTCCTCCTGAAGATATTGGTCTTGAAACACCTTCACCAAAAATTTTCTTAATAGATTGTAATTGATAAAATCCAATAGCTTCTAATATTTGATTTAAATATCCACCTTTAGATAAGAATTTATTCATTGATAATAACGAAACAAATTGAGGAACCGCAATAGAAAGTACTAAAGCAGTTCTCCATAATTTCTTTAATTTAATACTCTTTTTATTAATTAAAAGCGACATTATAATACCTAAGAAATAGTTTGTAACTGTCGCAAGAACTGCCCATATTAATGTCCACCATAAAATAGGCCAAAATAAATCTGCGATAGAAGAATTATTAAACAATGATCTAAATGTAGCAAATCCGGTCCATTGAAATAAATTCGCAGGCGTTTGATGGTTCATATCATAATTTGTAAACGCCATCAAAATCATATCTATAAGTGGAAGAATTGAAAAAAGAAATACTCCAAATAATGGTAAAGCTAAAAGTAAACGATGAAATTTACTATTAGTATAATCTTTTAATTCTTCTTTAAAACTTTGAATTTGTCTTCCTTCTTCATATTTTTCTTGAAGTTTAATCGAAGAACGATTGCTTGATAAATACACAGCGATAAAGATGATTAATAATAAAACACCTAAAATTCCCCATAATAAGAATAATGCAGAGTCATCTCCAATAATAGTACCTTTTTCTTCATAACAAACTTGTTGTCCAAGAATATCTGTACAAATTTCATTTCCTGTTGGAACATTAAATTGAGTTTGATTTGTTCCTAAAGTTATTAATCCAATTAAGTGCTTAATACCTGTAAAATCAAAGAACAAATAAAAGAAATATAGGACTTGATAAAGTAATAAGACAATACCATGTCCAATTTGTCCATGGCCAATATTAACGCTTCCTAAAAATAAAAAGTTTAATCTTGTTGATGCATCTCCATATTTCATCGAATACGATAAATCAGAAAAGCAATTCTTTACAGATTTCCAAATTTTTATACATGTGTTAGGAATAAACACTGCAATTGCATAAAAAATTCTACCGGTTTTTTCATAAAACTTAGCTAATTTAACCGCCATTCTTTCTTCTTTAGTCATATGAAGGCGATCAATAAAAGTATAATCATCTAAGGTCTTTCCCTCTAATTGTCTTTCATCCTTTTGTCTTTTCATAATTTTTCCAATGGAATAAAAGCCTAAAGTTATTATTTTAAAAAAAACAATTTCTCCCTTTGTATACTTATATTCATCATTTTCATCTAATCTCATTTGATTAACAAATTTTATTAAAAGCAAAGATAACGCTAATAAAAATGAAAAAGTTAACGCAACAAGCGTAATCAGCCAAACTAATCTAATATGTGCATTTAAACCTATTATAAGGGCAACATTAATTAAAACAATTCCAATAATAGCACATAAAACAATAAAAATATCTGGATGTTTTTGAAGCCATCGACAGAGTCTTTTTAAAATGTTCATAATGGAATACCTCCTCTATCACTCTATATTTAGCAAATACTACTTTTAAAGTAAAACTGCAGCCTAATCTTTAAAAACAGAAAAGATTAGACTGCAATTAAAATTTAAATAATTATTCTGCTGCTATTGTTTTTAAAAGATCTTCTTGCAATTTTTTTGCCCACTCTTCACATTGCGCATCAGTAAATTCTGTGTTTCCATCTCTAGCCTTAATTACATCATTAGCAAATGCAGTTGCAGCATCCCACCAGTTACCCATTTGGCTAATCGAAGGTTGACGAACACAATTAGTATTAGTTTGTTCCATTAAAGCAACAGAAATTTGATTTTCCTTAATAGCGTCGCTTTCTGCTAAACTCTTTAAAACTGGAGTTTCATTAAAGTTACTAAATTTTTGAAGCATTGAATCACTATTTGTAAGCCAAACAGCTAAATTCATCGCATCTGTTGGTGCATTAGTATAAGAAGAAACACCACATTTTTTCCAGTCTCCAGTAGCCATTAATGAATACTTTTTACCACCCGCAGTAAATGTAGGTAAAATTGTTGCTTTTAAATCATTGCCTAAATTAGTAATTAATGGAGTAGATAACCAGCTACCGCCTATGACAGCAACGACATCACTTTCTTTTGTGAAATCAGCTTCAATATCTTCATCTCCACCATTAACAAAATTATTATTCATAATGTAATCGCGGATTGCTTTTGCGGCTAATTTTCCTTCATCAGAATTCAAATTTGCTTGTTTTGAATCAGTGCCTTCTTCTCCAAAGAATCTAACACCAGTGCCATACCAGAAAGCGGTTTGATACCATCCATTATCAATATCAAAAATAACTTTTCCTTTTGTTAGTAAAGTATCTAAATCTTTTGCATCATCTGCGGTAACCTTTGCACTATTATAGTACATGAAGTAGCTATTTGGTGTATATGGGATTCCATATAATTTTCCTTCAACCATTGCAGAAGATAAAACTGAATCTTCAATTTCTGTTTTAAGAGCGTCAACAAACACTGATGGGAATTCATATAAGAATTTTCCTTCTACTAACTCACCCAATTGATCTCCAGGATAGAAAAACACATCTGCTGAAGCATTTGGATCTTTCTTGATATTTGTTTTTACATCACCTTCTGCACAGTCAGTGACAATAATGTCATAATTCTTTTCAGGATAAGTTGACTTAAATTCATCAATACGTTGTTCCGCCCAAGAAACTTGTGCTGAAGGAACCCAAACAGATAATGATATTTTCTTTCCTTTTCCTGATGTCGTTGCTTGTGTTTCATTGCCGCAAGAAACTAATCCAGCAGTTAAAAGCAATGCAGCACAAACTGGTAAAATTGTTTTTTTCATTTTATTTTTTCCTTTCCTTTTGGTGCATATTTATTCTTTTTGTTTTTTTTCGCACCCTTAATAATAATATATATTATTATGATACCGCTTTCAAGATAAAAAAATAAAATTTATGCAAAACAAAGTAATTTTTCTAAATTTCGCCCAATAAACACTAAAAAAAGCATGAACTAAGTCATGCTAATTGTTAAAAAATCATTAATTTTAATGTCATTGACTAATAATTTAATCTCTATTCCTCATAAAAATCATTAAAATTCTAATGAAAGTATAAATGAAATCATAATAGATTTGAAAGGCAAAATATATTGCTAAATTATCTGTCATTGCCCCGTTATCAGCGATTGCTTTCATTCTATAAATATCAACCGCAGTCATAATTAAGATAAATGCAAATGTGGCAAATGATACTATCCAATCGATTTCATTAGAACCTAAAAAGATATTAAATAAGGTTAAAACTAAAGAGCCGATTATGAGACCTGTTGCCATTAGGTACATAACCCTCATATTAGATTCTCGACCTAGCCATCCAACAAGAGCCATAGATCCAAAGCAGATGAATGTTGAACCGAATGCATATATAATCGAAGTAACATCTGTAACAGCAATTATACTTGACATCATAACACCCATACAGATTGCGTATAAAATGAAAGGAATCTTAACTGCACCTTGTTTTTTGCTTAGCACGCCACTAAAGCTAATAACAAAAACCAATATAAGTTGCATCACACTAGCACCCACTAAGATACCATAATATAAATTTGGATCAATCGTGTCTAATAAAAATGTTCCGCCAATAGCAACACCAAATGTGATAAGAAGCGCTAACGCCATCCATCCAAACACTTTAGTATAAACACTAGTTGGACTATAAGTACTTGTTCGAATTTCTCTTTCCATAATATCCCTCCTCTTAAGTATTATTTGTACTTTGGCTATAATATACACTATTTTTTCAAAATTACAAATCTAATTTAGACAGAAAGACTATATTGACAAAAAAATGTTAATTGAAAAAGTAAATGCAACAATAAGTTCGCGCGCGTCAACTTTACTT
>CAZZGL010000049.1:0-10605 GCA_964654155.1 uncultured Staphylococcaceae bacterium
AAATCTATATTATTTTAACTCTAACAAATTTCTTGTGTTGCGCCAGAAAACGGGGGGGCTTGTAAGACCCCTTTTCTTTTAAAAATTCTTCTTTAGAAATTGGTACTTATAATGTATAATAAAAATACATTATAAAGAAAGAGGGATATGACGTGAATAAAGAATTATATAAATTATCAGTGCCACTTAAACATATCGCTTTTATTATGGATGGTAACGGACGATGGGCTAAAAAAAGATTATTGCCACGTCATTTAGGACATAAAGAAGGTTGCTTGAGAATAATTGATATTTTAAAAGCGTGCCAAGAATTTGGAATTCGAGTCATGTCTTTATATTGCTTTTCAACAGAGAATTGGAAAAGACCAAAGGATGAAATTGATCATTTATTTAAATATTTAGAAGAATTTTTTAATCGTGAAATCGATAATCTTGTTAAAGATGAAGTTCGAATTAGAACAATGGGTGAATTATCGAAATTACCTTTAAAGACCCAAGAAGTTATAAAAAACGCTAAAGAAAGAACAAAGAATAATGAAAAGTTCATTTTAAACATATGTTTGAATTATGGAGGAAGAGATGAAATCGTTAGGGCGGTTAACAAAATAATCGAGACTAATCCTCATAAATCAATAACAGAAGATGAGTTTTCTTCGTATTTAGATTCTTCCTCTTTACCGGAGGTTGATTTGTTAATTAGGACATCAGGAGAACAACGGATTTCTAACTATATGCTCTGGCAGCTTGCTTATGCAGAGTTTATATTTACTCCGACTTATTGGCCGGATTTTAAAAAGCCACAGTTGATTGAATGCCTTAAAGAATATGAATTACGAAATCGTCGTTATGGAGGTTTATGATATGGTAAAAGAAATCAAAAAGAATAAATTATCAGAAGATACAAAAAAATCAATGCTTACGCGCACAATTACCGCGATTATTTTAGCTGTTCTTGCAGTTCCCGCAATTATTTTTGGTCGTTGGTGTTTTTTAATATTTGTAATTGTTGCTTTAGCAATTATTATTCATGAATTTGTTAATGCTCCAAAGAATAAAAAATATGGTTTATTCATACATGGCTTCATGTATTTAATGACTTTTTCTTTTGTTTTTTGGATTATGGTAAAAAATAATTTAGTTAATGTTAAAAGTGTTGACTTGATTAAAAACTGGTCTTTTGATCAAGGATTCTGGACATCGATAGAAACTGAAAATGGGACTGTTACAAGTGCGGGTATAAGAGTATCTACAATTGGTGTTGTTTTATCAGCGTTTGTCTTATTTTTTATGTCAATTACATATAAGACATTTGATATTAATGATGTTACTTATTTATTTACTATGTCGGTATTAATCGGTATTTCTATTCAAGCAGTTTTATTTTTAAGATATTTTCCAATAAAAGCGTTTTCTGATGCGAATGTGAAATTAACGACAGAAGAAGCTTTTAGTTATAACACATATACAACATCGTTATTGTTGTTTTATGTTATTATTGGAACATTTGTTACTGATGCAGGAGCCTATTTTATTGGAGTGTTATTTGGAAGAACAAAGATGAATGAAAGAATTTCTCCAAAGAAGACCTGGGAAGGATTTATTGGAGGAGTTGTTCTATCTTTTGTAATAAGCTTTTTATTTGCGTTAGTGTGTGATAGTTTAGGAACGCCAATCCTTCCATTTTTAACTAAAAATGAATGGTATTGGATTTTAGTTATTTCATTATCGATGCCATTTATTGCTAATTTAGGAGATTTTATTTTCTCGGCGCTAAAACGACATTTTAATATTAAAGATTATGGTACTTTACTTAGAGGACATGGTGGTGTTTTGGATCGAGTTGATTCGTTATTATGTGTTTCTTTAGCTGTGGCAATATTAATTATTTTCTTGAATAATGGATGGGATTTTCTTATATGATTAAAATAATACTATTAGGCGCTAGTGGTTCGATAGGACAACAAACGATAGATATTCTAAAACAAAACCCAAACGATTTTCTTTTAGAGGGTTTTTCTGTAGGACAAAAGGTTTATAAAGTGGATGAGATTATTAATGATTTTCCCTCTGTAAAACATATAGTTGTTCAAAATAAAGAAGACTATTTAAATTTAATTAATCGTTATCCGCATATTCATTTTTATTATGGAGATCAAGGGTTGTTAGATATTATGGACCATTGTTCTTGTGATATGATGGTTAATGCTCTAGTTGGATTTGTAGGGCTTGCTCCAACGATTTATGCTTTGAAAAAAAACATTGATATTGCTTTAAGTAATAAAGAGGCGATTGTTGTTGGTGGAGAACTAATTAAGAAAATCTTAAATGAATCGCATGCTCATATTTATCCAATTGATTCTGAACATGTTGCTATTGATAAATGTTTAAAAGGAAATAAAGGCGATGTTAAAAGAATAATTTTAACCGCTTCAGGTGGCGCTTTTAGAAATTTAAGTAGAGAGCAATTGCAAGATGTTTCTGTTGAGGATGCGTTAAAACATCCATCATGGAAAATGGGAAATAAAATAACCATCGATTGCGCAACTATGATGAACAAAGGATTTGAAATGATTGAAGCACATTACTTATTTGATATTCCAATGCATAAAATAGATATAGTCCTCCACGATGAATCGAAGGTTCATTCGCTTATAGAATGTAAAGATGGTTCTTTTCTAGCGGATATAGGACCAAGTGATATGCGTATTCCAATTGCTTATGCTTTGTATAAAAAGAAAAGAAAAGCTAAACCGAGTTCTACTTTAGCTTTAAAAGATTTCATGACATTTCATTTTCATGAATTTGACGAAAAAAGATTTCCATGTGTATCATTTGCTAAAAAAGCAATGGAACATAAAGGAACAATGCCAGCGGTTTTAAATGCTGCGAATGAAGAAGCTGTTTATGCTTTCTTAAATAAGGAGATTTCTTTTTTAAAGATTGAGGAAATTATTAAAAAATGTTTAGATTCTCATCGGGTAATGGATAATCCAACATTAGAAGATTTAATTTATGTTGATAAAATTACTAGAGAACAAGTTCGTAAAATGATTAAGGAGGGGTAATAATATGGTTATATTATTATCGATTAATTTATTAAGTATTATTTTGTTTGTGGTTGCGTTAAGTTTACTTGTTTCTATTCACGAATTAGGACATTTAATTACTGCAAAAAAATTTAATGTTTACTGTTTTGAATATTCTATAGGATTTGGACCGCTTATTTATCAAAAAAAGGGTAAAGGTGGAGAAACAAATTATTCTATTAGAGCTATTCCTTTAGGTGGTTATGTTTCGATGTTTGGTGAAGCTGATCTTGTTCCAGAAGGGGTCGAGGTAGAACTTTCAAGAAGTTTATTGGCTATTAAAAAATGGAAACGAGCAATTATTATGTCTGCAGGAATTATTTTAAACTTTGTTTTAGGATTTGTTTTAATGTTCGCTAATACATTATTTTATCCGCAAGTAGCTTATACCAATCAAGTTGCAGTAACAGAAACTTCAAAAGCATATGAAGCTGGATTAAGGACTGGTGATGCAATCACTCGCGTAACTACTCATTATCTACCAGAAGGAATGATTTCTGCTGATTATAATGAAAAAATTATAGAAGTTACGACATATGATGATTTATGGAATAAAGCTCTTAAGGTTGAAGTTCCAAAAAGTGAAAAAGATTTATTATATATTACTTTAACATGTGTTAAAAAAGATGACATTAAAGAAGAAAATCCAGAATCGACAGCATACACTTTTACATTAACATCAGCGATAGAGAATAATAACAGTGATACAGCTACTTATACATGGTCAAAAAAGGGCGTTAGTTCTTATCAAACTCGTTTAACTTTTGGAAAAGCATTTGTTCGGGCGGGAGAAGATTTTGGTGAATCTTCAGTTGCCATTATTAAAGCATTAGGTCAATTGTTAATTGGTAAAGGCTTGGATCAAGTTGGTGGTCCAGTTGCTATTTTATCAACATCATCAACTGCATTATCAATTGGGTTTGGAACATTTTTATACTTATGGGGAATGATTTCTGTTAATTTAGGTATATTTAATTTATTACCTTTCCCAGGATTAGATGGATGGCATTTACTTGTTGTTACAATTGAAGGAATAACAAAGAAAGAAATTCCCGCTAATGTGAAAAATATCGTTTCTACAATTGGAATGATTATACTATTTGCTTTTATGGGATTTGTATTTATAAAAGATATTATCGGTTTATTTTAGATTGATTGTTTAGGAAGTAAGGTGGAAGTATGGATAAAACAATGGAAAGGTTTTTAGCGTCAATTCAACTTTATGATGTTGAATCTTTTGACATTGCTTTTGATAAAGAAAAACCATTTTCAAAAGTAAATGGTGTATGGCAATATTATATTGTTAAAGATACACCATGGGAATATGATTTACTTCATGAGTTTCAAGAACATTTAAATACAATTACATATGCATATAAGCTTATTTTTACATATAAAACTTTACCGACAGCTAATCAAGTAATGGATTTGCTTTATGAATGGTATTTATCTATATATCATATTCCTTTAAATCCTTTTAATGCTGAGTTTAATGGTAATGTTATTACAATTAAATATCTAAGTGATTTAGAAAAGGAAAAAAATGCCTCTATATTAAAAGAATTTCGAAATTTTTTAAGTTTTATTTGTTATAAGTTTGAAATTAAAGAAGTTGTAGAAATTCCAAAAGAATTGGAAGAAATTGATATAGAACAAGAACATCTTGAATATATTGAAGAAGTTGTTCCAGAGATAAAAAGAAAAGAGGAAGAATACCGCCGTGAAGCTAATGCGTTTAAAAAAGGTGGCTATTCTGATTATAAAATTCGTTTAATTGATTCTAATTCGGGAAATGTTGTAATTGAAGGTAATATCTTTGCGGTCGATGATATTAAAACTTCTCGTGAAGGGAAAAAAATAGTTACTTTTTATATGAATGATGATACTTATTCTATTGGAGTAAGAATTATTGAAAATAAAATATTGAATACAGAAAAAATCGATGGTATAAAAAAAGGAAAAAAAGTTAGAGTACGTGGCTCGGTTCAAGTTGATAAATTTTCTCGTCAACTTGTTGTTTTAGCGCATTTTATTGATTTTTTAGAACCGGATCCATTAAGAGAAGATAAAGAAGAAGAAAAGCGTGTTGAATTACATTTACATACTAAAATGTCGACAATGGATGCGGTAACGACAATTACTGATTATTGTCGCTTAGCATCACATTTTGGTCATAAAGCAATTGGTTTGACTGATCATGGTAATGTTCAGGCATTTCCAGAAGCGCAAAAGGCAAGTAAAGAATTTGGAATTAAAGTACTTTATGGAATTGAAATGTATATGGTTGATGAAAAAATTAAATATATTACCAATCCATCAAATGATATTTTAAATAAAGCTAAATATGTTGTTTTTGACTTTGAAACGACAGGTTTATCTGCTCGATATGATCGTATTATTGAATTTGGAGCGGTACGTTTTGAAGATGGAGTTATTGTAGACCATATAGATTTATTAATTAATCCAGGTAAAGATGTTGTTATTTCTGAAAAGATTGAAAAATTAACAAATATATCCGCTTCGATGTTAGAAGGAAAGCCAACTATAGAAGAAGCAATGCCTATTATGCTAAAGTTTATTGAAGGAGCAATTTTAGTTTCTCATAATGCTGAATTTGATATTGGCTTCTTTAATGCTGCTTTAGAAAGATTAGGTAAAGATAAAATAGCTAATCCAATTATTGATACACTAGCATTATCTCGTTATTTATTTCCTGAAGCAAGACAACATAATTTAGGCTCTTTATCAAGAAATTTAGATGTTCTGTATGAAGAAGGAAAAGCACACCGAGCTGATTATGATGCTGAAGTTTTAATGAATGTTTGGCTAGCAATGCTTGCTAAATTAACTAAAGATAATCATGATTTAACTCATAAAGAATTGGTGGATTTGAAAACAAGCGATGAATTATTGAAGCATATGCGCGCTAAACATATTATTGTTTATCCAAAAAATGCAGAAGGATTGCGTGATTTATTTAAAATAGTTTCTCTTTCAAATATAGAATATATTGCGGATTTACCAAAGATCCCACGTGAGGAGATTGTTAAGTATCGAAATAATTTTTTATTAGGTTCAGCATGTTTTAATGGTGAGGTTTTTGATACCGCACTTACAAGAACAAAAGATGTTTTAAAAGAAAAAATTGATTTTTATGATTATATTGAATTACAACCTGTAGAAAATTATTCATTTTTAATTAATGATGGACAAGTTGATAATGAAGAACAAATTAAACAATTTATGAAAGATATTGCTTCTGCTGCAGAAGAAATGGGAAAATTAGTTGTGGCAACGGGTGATGCTCATTATTTGAATCCAGAGGATAAAATCTATCGTGATGTTTATATTATGGCTAAGGGTATTCAAGGGGTAAGACATCCTTTAAACCCATTTAGAAGAGAACATCAGCCATTCTATGAAAATCCTGATCAACATTTTAGAACAACTAGAGAAATGTTAGATGCATTTTCTTTCTTTGGAGAAGAAAAAGCAAAGGAATATGTTATAACAAATACTAATTATATAGCTTCTTTAATTGAAGAAATAAAACCAATTAAAGATAAATTATATCCTCCTCAAATTGAAAACTGTGCTGAAGAATTAGAAAGATTATGCTATGAAAAGTGTTTTGCTTGGTATGGATATAATGGAGAATTGCCTCCAATAGTGTCAGAAAGATTAGATAAAGAATTATCTGGTATTATTAAGCATAACTATTCTGTTATTTATTATATTGCTCATAAGTTGATTAAAAGGGCTAATGATGATGGTTTTTTGGTAGGATCTAGAGGATCTGTTGGTTCTTCTTTTGTCGCCACAATGGCGTCAATTACAGAAGTAAATCCACTTCCACCTCATTATCGTTGCCTACATTGTAAATACAGTGAATTTGTTACAGATATGCCACATATTCATTCTGGATTTGATCTACCACCAAAGAATTGTCCACATTGTGGAACTAAAATGATTCAAGATGGACAAGATATTCCTTTTGCAACATTCTTAGGATTTAATGCTGATAAGGTACCTGATATTGATTTAAATTTCTCTGGCGAATATCAAGGGTTTGCTCATGAATTAACAAAAGAATTACTTGGTGAAAAGAATGTTTTTAAAGCAGGTACAATTGAAACAGTTGCCGAAAAAACTGCCTATGGTTATGTTAGAGGATACTTTGAAAGATTAGGAATAGATCCTTATACGGTTTCTAATGCCGAAATAGCGCGTATTGCAGCAGGTTGTCAGGATGTAAAAAGAACTACCGGTCAACATCCAGGTGGCATTGTTGTTATTCCTCGTGAATATTCTGTTTATGATTTTACGCCAATTCAATATCCGGCAGATAAAAAAGATGCGAACTGGATGACAACTCATTTTGATTTCCATGCAATTCATGATAATGTTTTAAAATTAGATTTATTAGGTCATGTTGATCCTACGGCAATGAAGATGTTAAAAGATATTACAGATGTCGATCCTTTAGATATTCCAATGAATGATCCAGAAGTTTTATCTTTATATTCTACTGATAAAGCTCTTAGAAGAAAAAGTAACTATTTAGGAGAAACTACTGGAGCGTTAGGACTTCCAGAATTTGGCACTAACTTTGTAAGAGGAATGCTTAAAGAAACTAGGCCAAAAACTTTTGCGGACTTATTAATTATTTCAGGACTTTCTCATGGCACCGATGTTTGGAATGGAAATGCTCAAGATTTAATTGCAAATGGAACATGTACTTTAAGCGAAGTCATTGGATGTCGTGACGATATTATGATATATTTATCTAAGATGGGCGTAGAACCATCAACAGCCTTTAAGATAATGGAAGATGTTCGTAAAGGAAAAAAAGTCAAACCAGAATATGAAGAAATTATGAAAAGAAATAATGTTCCTCAATGGTATATTGACTCATGTAATAAGATTAAATACATGTTCCCAAAAGCACATGCAACAGCCTATGTTATGATGGCGGTTCGTGTTGCGTGGTATAAAGTTCATCGTCCATTAGAGTATTATGCTTGTTATTTTTCAATTCGATGTGATCAATATGATTTGAAACCGATGATTGCGGGAGAAAAAGCGATTATTAAGCGATTAGAAGAACTTAAACAAAAGAAGTATAAAGAATCATTATCTGCGAAAGAAGAAGAACAAGAAAAAACTTTATGTATTGCTTTAGAAATGGCAGAACGAGGATATTCATTTTCTAATATCAACTTGTATAAATCTAAAGCCACTGAATTTATTGTTGATCATGAAACCAACACAATTATTCCATCTTTTGCTTCAATTGATGGATTAGGAGCTTCTGCAGCGGAAAGCGTTGTAGAGGCAAGAAAGAATGGTTCATTTGTTTCGAAAGAAGATTTAATACGCAGAACTAAGTTAAATTCGCAAAATATAGCGATGTTAGAAGAGTTACATGTTTTAGATGATCTTCCTGAAACTGATCAAATTGATTTATTCTCATTTAATTTTTAGCCGTTAGATTTAACGGCTTTTACCGGGATATAGCACAGCTTGGTAGTGCGCTTGGTTCGGGTCCAAGAGGTCGGGGGTTCGATTCCCCCTATTCCGGCCATTTTAGTAGATTAATCTTGATATAGTAAATGTATCGAGATTTTTTTGTTTTATAGGTGGGGTCAACTCCCATCGTTAAGATAGGTTCGAACTGGTGATTTTGTAAATGGTACAATTATTGTATCAAAATCATCATCAATTAGAGCTAAAATAGGTAACCTTTTAACGATTACTCAAAATTTTAACGATTACCTTTTTTAATGAGAAAATAAGCGTTTTATGGTACACTTTAAATAAAAAAAGGAGTGATTACATATGAAAATAAAGATGCATAATATATTATCTATAATAGAAATTTTAATTAATATTTCATTACTTCCATTATTTAATATTAAGTTGTTTCATGAAGTAGCTGTTCTTCCTAGTATTGATGAAAACGGAAATATGATTACTAAGAAATTTTATTATTATTATTCTATTATAGATAACCTTAAATATGATCCAGTTGATTGGATTAGAATATCTGTAGCTTTAATAATTATGTCTATTATTTACTGCATTTTATCATTCTTTATTAAGCATAAAAATATGAAAATTGCTAGTCATATTTTTGCAATATGTTCTATATTATTTTTTCTATTAGTATTATTTTTAGCTTCTTTAGTCAGACGTAATTATTAATAAATCACTTGATTTTCATTTATAATAGAGTAAGATATCCTACTAATATTTTTCTTTTCTTTCTCTAACGAGTCGGAAAAATGTCGCTCTTGATATACCTAACATTTTAGTGGCTTTGATATTTGAAATTTTATGATTAATATAATCATCTAATATTTTATTAGTATTTTCAGGTTCAATAGCTCTTGGTTTTCCAAACATTACACCTTTTTCTTTTTTGATTATTAGCTTCATTTTATGTGTTGATCTATAGAAATATATTGAGGTAATACTTTATTAAAAAAGTGTTTATATTATAAAATTAATAAAAATTAGATAAAATATTGGATTTTTTTAATTGTTACCAACAAAAGAACAATTGTTTTCATAAAAGAACATTAAATTTGATACTTTTTCTTTTATAATAATAGTGATTAATTGAGAGGCGATATAATGAATTTTTCTGATAAATTAAAACAATTAAGAAAAAGCAAAGGCATTACACAGGAAGAACTTGCAAATGGAGTTTTTATTTCACGTTCTGTTATTGCAAAATATGAAAATGGATATACTTTGCCTACTCAAGAAAACGCTGAAAAATTGGCTGTGTTTTTTGGTGTAAAACTTAGTTATTTAATAGACGAAGAAGAACAAGTTAAAATGACACTTACAGAAATAAAAACTAGGAAAATAATATCTTATGCTATTTCATCTATTGGATTATTAGTAAATTCATTTTATTTGGTTATATGCTTTATTCCGATTTTTTCAAAATTAGTATATATTTATCCAATTCCTGAAGGTATAGACAGACCAATAACTCGGTATGATTATAATAGTATTATCAGTGCAACACTTAATCATAATAATCCTTTAGGAATTATTACATTTGCATTATGCATAATCGATTTAATATTGTTTATTATTTTCTTAATAGCAACTAAAAATAAAAAAATATCGCTGATTCTTGAATTTATATCAATAGTCACATTGATTGTTAACATATTTTTAATCATTCTGGTTTTTATTTTTTCAGCATCATATGCGTTGTAAATTTGATTCTTTTAAATAAAGAAGGAGGATGATTATATAGTATTAGGTAATATTTTAAAACCAAAGCACAAATATTTGAACAAGTATAAAAGCTATCACTTTGGTGATAATTAAAATGAAAAAAGTTGGAATAATTTCTTGACAAGCTATCACTTTGGTGATATAACGGTATCAACTAAAGGCGGAGGATATTGAACATGGAAAAAATTATTACTATCTATCACGGTACACAAAAGAACATAGAAACACCTATTTTCGGTGAGGGAAAGAAGAATAACGATTT
>CAZZGL010000050.1:0-9486 GCA_964654155.1 uncultured Staphylococcaceae bacterium
TCAGTTTTTGAAAAAATCCTTTAAAACGGAATTTAATTATTTAATTGAGCTTTTTCAGCTTTAATAATCTATATAAAAAATCAAATACTATTTATTAAAAAACAATTCAACAACTTTTTTTCTTACAACAGGAATTTGCGAGGAAGCAATGTAAATCGATAAAATATTATCTTTAATTAAATATTCTTTAATAAAAACATGTGACATTTTAAGCTCGTTTTTTATTTTGTCTAATATTTCATTAGGAAAAAAAGCCGCAAAAGAAAGATAATTCTTTCCACAAATAAAACCAATACATTCCTTATATTCAGAATTTTCTCCTATTTCTGTACCAATCACATTATTCATATAATTAACAATATTAATTCTTATTCCCTCTGTCATCGCCTCATTAACTGCGATATCGTTTATTATTTTAAATCCAAGTTTTGTTAATAATAACATTTCTTGATATGATAAATATTTATACGCTTTTGTCATAGAAGAAACATTAGGAAAAGTTGGAAATATCCCATCAACATCTTTAAATAAATATACTTCATTTAATGATAAATACTTAGCCAAAATAACTGCAGTTAAATCGCTTCCTCCACGTTTAAAGGTACATATTTCTCCTTCTTTATTTGTTCCGATAAATCCAGGAACAATAACAATATCATAAGATATAAATGCTTTTTGTATATTTTTAATAATGACATCGTAAATCGATGCAGAAATATAGTCTCCTTCCGTTTTTATTCCTAATTCTAATGGCGAAAGTGATATAACTTTAATTCCTTCTTCCTTTATTTCACTTGTTAAAACTACACTTGAAATTATTTCTCCACAACTAATCAATCTCGCTATTTCTTTATTTGATATTATATCTTTATTAATCAATCCATAAAGAGTATCTGTTGCATATGGAAATCCAATTTTTCCCATTGCACTAACGACCACTAATAATTTTTCACCATTTTCTCTTTTGATAATATCTATTATTTTATCCCTCATTGACTTTGTTTGTAAGGCACTGCCACCAAATTTAAATATCTTCAAAAATCTCACCCTATTTAAATAAACGATTTTTATCAGTAAAATAGACATAAAAAAAGCTAAGAATTTAATCCTAGCCTTTATAAATTAAGAAACATTTTTATTTAAGCTTATTTTCAGCTTGAATTACTCCATAACCGCCATCTTTTCTAACGTATACAACAGAAATCATGTTATCTTCTTCATCTAGATACATGAAAAAATCATGTCCCAAAGCATTCATTCTTGTAATAGCTTCTTCAATATCCATTGGTTCAAGATGGTAGCCTTTTGTTCTTACTACTTCATCTTTTTCTTCTTCAATTTCATCCGCAATAATGTTTTCAAAAGCAATTGATTTACCTAATCCATGTTTATTAGATTTACGATCTAAACGTGTTTTAAGCTTTCTCATTTGTCCTTCTAGTTTATCTATCGCTAAATCAAATGCGGCATATAAGTCAACATCAACGACCTCCGCTCTGAAAGTCATCATATTAGTAAATATAGTAATTTCAACCTTTTGTCCACCAGTTTTATAGGTTCTAACAACTGCGCGACACTCAACATCTTCATCAATTACAAAATACTTATCCATCTTAGATAACTTTTTAATAAGCGCATCGCTGATACCTTTTGTTACTTCAATGTTTTTTCCAATTATTTGATATTTCATATTATCTGCTCCTTCCAAAATTGAAATGTGTAGTTTTACTACACATATATTTTTACATTTTTAATTTGCAAAAAATAGTCTTATTATGTCAATTTCTTTATGATATAATAATTATTGGGAGAAAAGCCGGCAGAAACCGGCTTTTATAATACTTATTTTTTTAAAATGGTTAATATCTCGTCGACTTTATCTAACTTTTCCCATGGTAAATCTAAATCTGGACGACCAAAATGACCATAGCTTGCTAAATCTTCATAATTAAATGATGGTTTTAATAAAGAAAAATTATTAATAATAGCGCCAGGACGACAATCAAACACCTTATGAATTAACGAAAGAATTGTATTATCATCATAATGAGCTGTACCAAATGTAGTAACAGAAATGCTTAATGGTTCTGCAACTCCAATTGCGTAACTTAATTGAATTTCAAGTCGATCCGCAACTCCTGATGCAACTAAATTTTTAGCAATATATCGAGCCATATATGCTGCCGATCTATCAACTTTACTTGGATCTTTTCCCGAAAACGCTCCTCCACCATGTCTTGCGGTTCCTCCATAGGTATCAACAATGATTTTTCTTCCAGTTAATCCTGTATCACCTTGAGGACCACCAACAACAAAGCGTCCTGTAGGATTAATTAAATAAGTAAAATCAGTATTCAAACCAAATGATTCAACCACTGGCTTCATAATATTTTCATAAATATATGCTTTGAATTCAGCTTCATTAATATTTTCATCATGTTGAATAGACATTAAAACTGTATCAATACGAATATCTTTTGGATTTGTATAATCAATAGTAACTTGCGATTTCATATCAGGACGCGCACCCATAAACAATCCTTGTTTTCTTAAAATAGAAGCAACACGCACTAATTTATGAGCAATAACAATAGCTAAAGGCATATATCCTTCACTTTCATTACTAGCATACCCAAACATAATTCCTTGATCGCCTGCACCTTGAAGAGCAATATCACCTCGATCAACTCCCATAGCAATATCTGGAGATTGTGTTTTAATTTGAATATTAATCTTACAAGTATCCGCGCCGATACCTAATTCAGGACTAGTATAACCAATTTTTCTTAAAACATTTCTCGCAATATCTTCATAATCAGGCGCCTTGCTTGTCGTAATTTCTCCACCAATAACTAAATACTCTGTTGATATAAAACACTCACATGCCACTCTTGCTTTAGGATCTAATGCTAAGCAAGCATCTAAAATTGCATCACTAATTTGGTCACAAACTTTATCAGGATGGCCTTCTGATACTGATTCACTTGTAAATAATATTTTTTCCATATTTTTCTCCCTTCATATTCAATAAAAAAACCTTCCCACTCAGGAAGGTATTAATAAATCAACCTAATTCTCATCGCTCGGAGTGGGCTCCGCTAAGGAACAAGCACCAACTGAATATTAATTCAAGGTTGCTATCACGTTTATTCTTTCCTTGTATGACGCGATTCTTGATGAGAATCATCTATATTATCTTCTCTATCTTGATCAAAGTCAAGAATATTAATTTTATTAAGCAACAATTCTTGAGGAGTTACTCCGGAAACTTTTTCAATTACATCAAAATCCATTCCCATTTCAAACAATACATCCGCCATTAAGAATTGCTCTCTTTTTTTCTTTGTTTTCATTTTGCTCACCTTATTTAAAAGTATGAACAATAATTGTTGATTTATACTAAATATTTCTTTTATTTTGCTTGTATTTCTTTAATCGCTTTAGCTAGTTGATCAGGACACGAAGTTGGTCTAAACCCGCAACGAATTCCTTCTAATTTTTCAATAACATCAGAAAATTTCATTCCCTTAACTAAAGAAGCAATGCCTTGTAAATTTCCATTACAACCACCTATAATTTCAACATTAAGTATTACATCATTTTCATAAGTGATTTTCATTTGCTTTGAACAAGTTCCTGATGTGTTATAAACATGAACATTCATTATTTTACAATAGTTCCGTATACTTCGCCAGACAATCCAGCAGCATTACTTTCATCAGTATCAATATGCATTGCTAAAGCAAAATTATTGCTAACACGAATAACTACATCACCAAAAACAATTGAACGTTCATTTGAATTAACTGATACAGAAACAATTTCTTTATCTTGAACCCCATATTTTATAGCGTCTGCTGGTGTCATGTGTATATGTCGTTTTGCAGCGATAACACCTTTTTCAATAATTACCTCACCACATGGACCTACTAATTTGCAACCTTGAGTACCTTCAATATCTCCAGATTCACGTATCGCAGCAACTAAACCAATTGAACGAGCATCAGTTAATGAAACTTCAACTTGGTCTGCTTTTCTTACTGGTCCTAAAATTGAAGCAGTTAATTCTCCTTTTGAACCAACAACTTTAATTTTTGCAGTTGAAGCAAATTGTCCAGGTTGAGACAACATTTTCTTTACCTCTAATTGATAACCTTTTCCAAATAAAATTTCTAATGTTTCTTGTGTGACATGAACATGTCTTGCACTTGTTTCGACTAAAATACCATTCATACTTCTATTCCTTCCTTTTTTTATCTTATATAAGTATAAAATAATTTTATTTTTTTTCAACTTTACTCTTTAAATATTTCACAGCTTGTATATATAAGTATGCCGACCATTTTCTTCTTTTTGTAGAAAACCGAATTCTATCTTCACCATAATGAATTTCAAATACATCTTTATGTTGAAAATAAATTTTAACCATATCGGTTATATATATGTACTGTTCTTCCTCGAAATTATCTAAAACTAAGCCTATCCTATCTTTATAAATTCTTAAACTACCTTTACAAATTGGCTTTTTAAAGTATTCAACTTGTTTTGCTTTATAAAAATCTAAATCATGAGCTTCAAATAATAAATCACCATCATAATTATCAATATAATCGTGTAATACTTTAATTTGTATATCATCCCATGAAGACAAAACAGAACTTGGAATAGGATAATTGATCTCTTCTAAAAATCCATATCGATTATATTTAGCAACAAAGTCACATTTTGTACAAAACACTTTATCTTTTTTTGAAGAAAGTACTTCAAATTGTCCACATTTAGGGCACCAAAATAAACCAAGTTCAAGCCACATTGCCCGGTCTTTACCTCTCCATTGCTTAAACTTCATTTTTTCTACATAATCATAATCATTTGCAGTTAAATTATTAACAATTCTATTATATAATTCATCTACATTTTCGTTATGAACTTCTTCTAAAGAAATAACATCCTTAATTGAATAAGTTATATGTGAATGTCTAGCATATTTAGCCCATCTTGATGTTCTAATGACTGCACCTTCAACCCGTAAAACCACAACTGGTAAATTAAGCATCTTAATTAATTTAGCAATACTCGGCGCAATTGGAAGAGTTCTTCCAAACATATCTATATCGCCTTCAGGATAAAGACCAATATTTCTTCCTTCTCTTGCTAATTCTTTAAATTTTAAAACATCAGAAATATCTCGTTCATTCATTCCTCTTCTTATAGTTCCAAGAAAATTATTACACATAAATGATAAAAACTTATTTTTGTATAATTCTTCATGAACGATAAAATGAATTATTCTAAACATGAACATACAGTTCAAATATATTCCATCCCAATTAGATAAATGATTTGATAAAAATAGAGCAGGTCCTTTTGGAACCTTAAATCCATTTCTTTTAAAACGAACATGTTGAAATAAAGTTACATATAAATACATCCAAGGCTTTAAAATAGTGAAAAAAACTACAACTAAAAATCTTTTAAACTTCTTTTTAATCTTATTCTTATTCGTTTTCTTCTTACTCATTTTCTTGTTGTCTCATAGTATCGACGAATAACCGTGCGATAAGCCTTTTCTAATTCCCTTCCAACTTCTTCTTTAGTTATTGTTAAAGTTTCATAAGCATTAAGTCCTATTTTTAGTCGTTTTTCTTTATTTTCAAATGTATCATAAATCGTTTTGGCTAATGTTTGAATATCATCGCTAAATAAGTAGCAATTTTGATTTTCAACATATCTTTCATCATCAAAATCTCTCATAATAGTTGGAACTTTATATGTAGCCGCCATCCGTTCATATGGAAGTGCTCCTTTTCGAGATCTAGGCAAAACCAACACATTACTTGCAGAAATCATTTTATTAACATCGGTGCTATGTGGCAATAGCACAACTTTAACTCCTCTAGTACGCTTATTTGGTTTAATAAATCCTCTTTCAATAAATGAATAACCATAAATAATAATTGTTATTGATATATGTTTAATTTTTCGTAATTCTTTAACTAAATTAGAAACTTGTTCTTTTTCTTCTTTGTTGTTAACAATATAAGCCACAACTAATCTATTACGCTCAATCTTTAACTCATCGCGAGCTTCCCTTCGATTTTCTTTAATTTCCCTATCAGATAACTTCTCATATGGATCATTAACAATCATATAATCACCGCGATAACCGCATGATTTTAATAATTCACCACTTTCTTGACTTGGAACAAAAACCGCATCGCAACGCTTATAAAACCCGATACCATATTTATCAACAATTCGTGCAAGAACTCTATTTTTTAATGGTTTCTTTAATCCATGATAATATTGATGTCTAAAGCTTCCAACAAGCGGAATGTCATATCGACGAGACATTTTTAAAGCATATCTTCCCATCATAAATGGAGTATGTGCATGATATACTAATACAGATAATGGTTCTAAAGAATATTTAAGATGAACATTATACTTTGGAACAGCAACCGCGTAATCAGTGAAGAAAAAATGAAGTGCAGGAGTTCTAACAATCGGATATTCAGCCGAATATAGACCAACTTTTCTTTTAAACTTTGGAATATATACTCTAGTTGGATAATTTAAATCATTTAATGCAATTGTAGTTTTTTCAACACAACTTGCGGTATAACCTTTTAATGGATAATAATAATCTACAAATTGAACCGTAGAAACAATTGTGTCTTCTAAATCAAGAGGTGATTTTTCTTTGCCAGTATCAATTGTCATAACAGGACCAAGTTTTTCATTTTTATCAATAACGAATGTTAATCCATATAGCTTTGTTTCATCTAAGTCTTTTATTATTCTTTTAACGCATTCTTTAGAAATAAAAATATACGAATTATCAGTTAAACAAGAAAAATCTTGATTTGCATCTAATTTCATCGGATTTCGAGGTGATATTTCATGTGAGGCAATTAAATCCGCTAAAAAGATTTTAACCTCTTCTCCTTCAACCTTTAATAGAGTTGATGAATGATCTTTGTGAATAAATTTGATGCCTTTTACACGAACTTGATATAAATCCGCCGTAATAGGAACTGGAATATAAGCTTTCTTTCTTTTTCGTTTAACACCTAGGATAATCATTTCAATAATGCCAAGAATGATAAACATATAATAGACAGAAAATCGCCAGAATAACATATTCCAAAATGTAAAGGCCGCGCCTAAGCCAGCACTCATTAATGCTGTATGAAAAATAGCTTGAAATGACAATTCCGCTGCTCCTGAATTACCAGGAGTAGGAATAATCGCTACAGAAATAGTAATAATAACAGTTAAAGCGAATATTTCAAAATAATTAGGAGTTATACCACATGCTCTAATAACAAAATATGGAGTAGACATTAAAGCAAACTTATAGATAAACGATAAAATCAAACAAATAATTAATATCAAAATTGACTGTTTGCTCTTATATTGTGACATAGATTCTTGATAATCATCTAATGTTTTATATAATGTATTCGCATGCTTTTCTTTATGACGAATAAATTTAATTTTGTTCATTATTTTAACAATAAATCCAGCAATTCTATTTGTTAAATTTGGCCAAAGAGAAACTAAAATAATTGATGCTGGGACAATAAAAGAAAAGACCAATCCAACATATGCAATTACTTTAATCGTATTAAATGTAGCATTAACACTTCCTAATTGAGCAAATTTTAAATAAATCATAATTGCAATAGAGATAACAACTAGCGCAAGTTGATTTAAAAAGAATGAAATAAATGGAAATGAAGTTGCTATACCTAATGGGACACCATCTTTATTTAAATAATAAATTTGAAACGGTTGTCCTCCACTACTTAAAGGCGTAACATTATCATAATATTTTCCCATTATCGTTGTTCTTACACCTAATCTAAAATTCCAAACACCAGTTTTATGTCTAGTTAAAATAGTAAATTTTAAAGCTTCCGCTATAACAGCTACAAACGGACATGAGATAGCTATCAACAAATATTTATAATTTGCTTTCCATAATTTAAAAACTTCAGTGCTTTGATCAATTGCGCTTCCATCTTTATGATAAAAAGATGTATAAGCAACGTATCCAATTACAAAAATATTAAAAATAAGCATGAATAATGTAAAAAGTAGATTTTTTTTACTTTTTTTATTCTTCGGCTTAACAATTCTAGAATTAAATGCATATTGAGTATTTTCCATTTTATTCCTTCTTTCTTCTCAAAATTTATCAACTTTATAACTTATTTCTTTTTACCATAATTATCAACAATATATTGATATCGTTCTAAAGTTAAATCAACCATTTTTTCAAATGTAATTGGAATAGTTTCTGACGCTATCTTTCCAATTTTATTTCTGTTTTCATCATCTTTAAAAATATCGATAATCCGATTTTTCATTGATTCTGGATCTTCTTTAGCTAAAAAACCATTTTGTCCATCAACAAACGATTCAGCAACGTTAGAGCCTTCTGTAACTAAGCTTGGAATTCTCATAACGCTAGCTTCTCTAACCACCAATGAAAATGTATCGTAGGTAGATGGGAAAAACAATAAATCAGAAGCGCCATAAATACCAGATAATTTAGTTATATCCTTAACAGCGCCTAAAAAATGAACATTATCCGTTAAATTATATTTCTTAACATATGATTTTAGTGCTTTTTCATCCATTCCTTCACCAACTAAATAAAAATGATATGACGGATCTTCCATAATCAACAGTCTCATTGTTTTTAAACATAATTTTAAATTCTTAACAAATCGTAATTGTCCAACATATAACAAATTTTTGTTTCTTTCACTTATTCCGTATTCATTTCTTGCTTCTAAAATTAATTCATCAGCATTACCAGGATAATGAAAATCCGTACCATTAGGCATAACATAAACAGCTTTTTTATAACCATATGATTTTAAAACATCAGCAGAACCCTTTGAAGGCGCCCACACTTCATCACAACTATTAAAAAAATTCATGATTATTTTCATCGCTAAAAAAGTTAATAATTTACTATGAGTAGCGGACATAATATCTTTTTTGTATTGACTATGAAAAGTTGCCACCACAGGTATTTTGTATCTTTTTCCAATTCTTAAAGCATATTTACCTATAAATGCTGGTGCATGAACATGAATAATATTAGGCGAAAATTCCTTTATTTCCTTTGTAAGTTTTGGAGTAAACAAAGGAAGAGGTGTTGTTACACCACCTATATCAAAACATAAAGTTTTTTTTCTATTAACGCTATATGACAATTGACTATCATCAAAGAAATATTTTTTAGAATAATGTGGAACGACTAATTTAATATCGCCGCGACGAGACATGATACTTGCATAATTATGAACAACTTTAACCACTCCATCAACCTGTGGAAAATAATTATCACAAAATTGTGCAACCTTAAGATTAAACTTTTCTTCCGGCATAAATAAAAACTCCTTCTTTTAAGTTTGACACAATTATACATGTATAATTGTTTGATGTCAATTTTTAGCAATTTCATCA
>CAZZGL010000051.1:0-9445 GCA_964654155.1 uncultured Staphylococcaceae bacterium
TTAAAATTTTACACAGGCGAGGAAATTATTTCCTCGCTTTTTTATTATTCTAAAGTATGATAAAATAGCTTTTGATGAGGTGGATTATGAAAAAAAGTATAAAAAAGTTGCTTGATTTTTTATTTGTAGCACTTGTTATGACATCATGTGATTTAAATGGATTAATTGGTGGAAATAATACAGAATTATTTAAAAAATATGAAGTTGCTGAAAAGTTGGTTTATAGAGAAGTTGCATCGGTAGATGGAAATTCTTTAGTGGACAAAACTACATATTTTGAAATAATTAATGATGAAATATATGGTTATTCAGAATTTTCAATAAATCAAACTAATATGTCTAAAGAGATGAAGAGTATCAAGGAATATATTTATGGTGAGAATATTGGTTTTTCCTATGAAAATTCATTTGAGGAAATAAATTTTAAATCTGATGGGATTATTAGTTTTATCGGTTTAGATTCGATGTTTATATCTGCTAAAAAGAAATCGATAAATAATAATGTTATATCTGGTCAAATTGATGCTTCAATTTGTGAAGGATTAGTAAAGTCATTATTAATTAATACAGGAAATTTTAAGGATAATCCATCCAATTTTACATTTAATAGTAAAATTGCATATTCAATTTATATTAATGAGCAAGAAAACATAATTGAACTAATTAATCTTGATTTATCATCATGTGCTAAATTAAAAGACAATATAGCAGAGTTTAAAGTTTCTATTGAATTGGATTTAGATACCGATGTTAGTGAAGTAATAGCGAGTAATCCATATCCAACTGATAAAGGAAATAGTGATTCTTCAAAAGAAAAAAATATAAAAGAAAAAGGTTTGGAGTTCATTAAAGATTGTTATGAAGATGTTGAGTATGTTAATAATGATTTATATTTTTATAAAAATACAATTATTTCACCAAAATTATCATTTACTTATAAATCGAGTAATCCTAGCGTTATTGGTGATGATGGAAAATATTATGAAGTTGATAAAGATATAAGTGTAACGATAACTGTTACTTTGCTTTATTTATCAAAAGAATATAATACTTATAGTTTTTCTTTTAAAGCAATTCCTGTTGAACATTATAATGGTGAATTAGGAACAGAGTCTAATCCTTTATATAAAGGACGAAAAGAAATTAATAATATTGAGATTTATTTTATTGAAATGAATCAACAATATGGGGATTCAATTTACATTAAAGCAGGAGATTTTGATATGTTAATTGATGCAGGACAAGTTAGCGATGGAGGATATGTTAATGATGTATTGCGTCGTAATGTTAGCGATGGTAAATTGGAATGTGTTATAGCAACGCACGCACATAGTGATCATATTGGAGGAATGATGACTGCATTATCTACTATAAAGAGTATTACTTATGCAGTTGATTATGGATATCAAAGAAGTGATTATGCTGTTGTTGATAGCGTTAGAAACAGATTTAAACAAGCTGAAAAATATGCGCCTATTACTGATTGTATTAAAAGTATAAATGGTGCAAGAAAAAAAATATATATAGCTAAAGATTTTTATATAACTTTTTTAGAAACAGGATATTATGAAGAGCCTAGTGTTGATTTAAATAATAATAATAATTATAATTTAACTTCTGTAGCGTTTATATTAACATATAAAAATCAAAATTATTATTTTGCAGGAGATTTAGAAAAAGAGGGTGAAACTAATTTAGTTAATAAAAATGAAGTATATAAAGTTGATTTAGTAAAGGCATCTCATCATGGTTCTAGTACATCAAATTCAAATAAGATATTAAATGTATTAAAACCTTCAGCAATTGTTGTATCGACAGCTTTAGTCGATAGAGGTGATGAGAAAAGTAACGCTGCTTCTCAACCCCATCCTAATGGTAAAATTCTTTCAAGTATGTTAAGTTATTCAAAGGTTTATGTTAATTTTACAACTGGAACTTTAAAAGTAACTTGTGATGGTAATAGTAATATGGTTTTCAGTGGTGAGGGTCCAAAGGCTCCTTATTATTTGTATGGTAGAGCTATTACTGGAGAGGAAAATAAAGAATTTAGATACACAAACTATGCTCAAAAGTATTATAGTCAGTATATTTAAATATAATAGTATTGCTTTGAAAAACAATATATTTAGTTAATTAAAATAAGATAAATATTGAAAAAAACTTGTAAAAAAAGGTGTATCGTGATACTATATATGGGCATTAGGACCATTAGCTCAGCTGGTAGAGCAATTGACTCTTAATCAATGGGTCACAGGTTCGAATCCTGTATGGTTCACCAGTTTAAAAAATTCCGCAGTAATTGCGGTTTTTTATTTATATATGTAATTTTGCTCCGCTGAAGGATAAATGGGCGAGCGCCAAATATATTTAAAATAAATAAGTTCGAATTTAGAAACAGATTAATAAATATTTAAGAATAATTAAATTATCTTTTATTTTTAAGTTTTTAATTATTTAAATGAGGAAAATTATTGAAAGATTAGTATGGTAATTAAACATTAATTGAAAAGCGTTAATTAAAAAAATAGTTTACAAATTATATGAGAATGTTATAATATTGAAGATAAAAATTTGAGAGGGCTTTTTATGAGAAAACTAGTATTTTTCAAAATAAAAGAAAAGAGTACTATGAAGTTTTTATCTTTTAATATCTGTGATTATTTATTGACTTGTTATTTTTGTTAACAGGTCTTTTTTTTGCAGTGAAAGGGGAAATAGGTATGGAAAAAAATAACAATTTAGTTTTGGATATCAATGAAAATCCAAAGAAAGTATCGCAATTTATTTTATTTGCGTTACAACACATTTTAGCGGTTTTAGTAGCAACGATTACAGTTCCGTTACTAAATCCAGGATTACCTATTGCAGCGACAATGGTTTCGGCAGGAATGGGAACATTATTTTATTTGTTTGTCACTAAGAATAAGTCGCCTGTATTTTTGAGTTCATCTTTTGCGTATTTAGCTCCAATGAGTTCAGCATTAGCGCTTAGTGGAATTCAAAATGCCGCTGGTGATAATGCAAATTATATGACATTAATTCTTGGTATGATAATGGTTGGAATAGTTTATGTAGCTATTGCTATTATTGTAAAAATATTTGGTACAAATTGGCTTAATAAATTATTACCTCCAGTTGTTGCTGGACCTGTTATTATGGTTATAGGACTTTCTTTAGCAAGTAGTGCTGTTAATAATTTAACTACTAATGGCGGGGAATATAACTTGATTTTTGTCTTATGTGGATTGGTTGCGTTAATTGTTACTGCATTATGCGCTCATTATGGCGATGGCAAAACATTAGGTTTAATACCTTTTGTAATTGGAATGGGAAGTGGATATTTAGTTGCCTTGATTTTTACTTTAATTGGATATTATGGATTTAATAATGAGTATTTTAGAGTAATCGATTTTGAACCATTAACTAAAGTTTTTTCAAATATTTTAGATAATATATTTAATTACAAAATGTTTTTACCAAATAATGATGAATCATTAATTTTCTTGAGATTTGAGCAATTAAAACAATTTGATTGGAGTCAAATAGGTCAAGTTGCATTATTATTTGTTCCAGTTAGTTTAGTTACTATATGTGAACATATTGGAGACCATCAAAATCTAGGTAATATTATTAATAAAGATTTGCTGAATAAAGAACCGGGAATGACAAGAACTTTAATAGGAGATGGTGTTGCAACGGCAATATCTGGTGCTTTATGTGGAGCAGCAAATACTACATATGGTGAAAGTGTTGCGGTTATTGGAACAACTAAAGTGGCTTCTGTAAATGTTATTAAGCTTGCTTCGATTTTAATAATTGTATTAGGTTTATTTACTCCTTTAACTGCCTTTTTACAAACAATACCAAGTTGTATAACTGGAGGAGTTTCTATTGTACTTTATGGATTTATTGCTAGTTCTGGTGTAAAAATGATTATTAATAAGAATGTTGATTTAAATAAAACAAGAAATATATTTATTGCTTCTGCTATTTTGGTGTCTGGAATTGGAGGACTTGTTTTAAAATTTGGCACAGTTCAAATTACCTCAACTGCAGTTAGTATGATTATAGGTATTGTTTTGAATCTTATACTTGTTGAAAAGAAACAACAATTATAGTTTCTTATAGATGATCTTTCTTTTTAAGCGCGGACTAAGTTTTGCACATATTTCATAAGATATAGTCTCTTGTTCTAAGGCAATATCATCGATAGGATGATGTTCATCTATGATTGTTAAAATTGTGCTTTCATCATAACTTGTTTTAGAAAATAACATTAAATAATCCATACAGGTATTACCAATTTGTATTAATTCATCGTTTCCTACGTACGCTTTTGTTTTATAGTTTCTAGACCACCCATCAGCGTAGCCTAATCCTATTGTGTATATATATCCATCATCAGGGGCAATACCTTTTCCATCGTAGCCAACAAGTTCACCTTTCTCTATTTTTGTTTTTTTAATTATCGGCGCTTTTAATGAGAGAACTGGTGAATGATTGATATCGTTATCTAATCCATATAGAGATAGACCTATTCTAAAAAGAGTATCATCGTTATTTAGCTTATAAGTAGAACTTGAACTTGAATGAATTATGAGTTTATTTACATTGGGAATTTTTTTTAAACAATTTAGGAAGATTTCATGTTCTTTATGGTAATTAAAAGATGAAGTATAATGAGTACATATTCCTCTTAAAGTTAATTTGGAATGATTTATTATATTTAAAGCTTCTTGTATTTCATTTATTTCTATTCCTTCTCTTTTCATGCTAACATCAATAAATAAATGAATAGATAAAGGAAAAGGGGATTCTGCAAGTGTTATTAAGTGTTTTATACTTAAGACAATGATAGTTATTTTATAGGAAGATAATACTTTAAAGTCAGTGCATCCTCCAAGGAGAAGTATAGGTGTGAATATTAAGTTTTTTCTTATAGCGATAGCTTCTTCTTTTGTTGCGACTGCAAAAAAAGGAACTTTGTTTTTGTATAGTATTTTTGCGCATTCAATTAATCCATGACCATACGCATTTGATTTTATTACCGCAATAATATCTTTATCTTTATTTTTTTTAATATCTAAATAATTGTTTTCTAAAGCATTTCCATCAATTTCAATAAATGCACGCATAAGATCACCTACGATAATATATGTTTTTTAGAGCTTATTTTGCACTTGATATTGAAAAAAAGGAACTTTAAAATATTATTGAGGTGAAAAGACATGGCGCAAGTTAATAAGACTAAATTAAAGAAATTCATTTCTGCTTTAAAAAAAGAAAAAAGAAAAGTTGTAACTTGTGAAATATTATCATTATCAATTGGTATTTATCCTGAGGTTATCGCGGAATTTTTTTCAGAATTTGATCCATTAGTTAGAATGGATTATGACTACAATTTAAAGGATTTATTACCAGAGTTAGAGAATAGTTTAGAAAAATTAAATAAAGTTAAAACAAAAAATGTTAAATCTGCTAGGGTAACAAAAAAAGATGTTGAATCATATGAATCAATTGTTAGTTTTGTTTATGCAAAAATGACGACAGGTGGCATTATAAATCAAAGTGTCGAACTTAGCGATTATGATTTGAAAGTATTAAAGAAATTAATTGTTAAGGAAGAGAAAGAAAGATGTAAAATTGCTAAAAAATAGATTTATTTTGATGATAAATAAGGTTGATTAATTGGTAAAAAATGTGTTGTTTTGATTGAATTGAAAAATAAATATCAAAAACGGCACTTTTTTTGTTTTAAAGAGGTGCAAAAAGTTGTCAAGTATTGTATACTTTACATGGTTTTATATGGAGGTTTACTATGGAAACTAAAAAAACACTTTTATCTGTAGATGGTAATACTGCAGCTGGTTTAGCTTCTTATAACTTCACTGAAGTTGCAGGTATTTACCCAATTACTCCGTCTTCGCCGATGGCGGAACTTGTTGATGTTTATGCTTCACAAGGAAAATTAAATTTTTTCGGCAATACTGTTAAAGTAGTAGAAATGCAATCTGAAGCTGGTGCTTCTGGAACAGTTCATGGTGCTTTACAAGGAGGAGCGTTAGCGACTACTTATACTGCATCACAAGGTTTACTTTTAATGATTCCTAACATTTATAAATGGGTTGGTGAACTATTACCTGCTGTTTTACATGTTTCAGCTCGTTCATTAGCTACACGTGCTTTGTCAATTTTTGGTGATCACCAAGATATTTATGCAATTCGTCAAACAGGTATTACAATGTTATGTTCTCACTCTGTTCAAGAAATTGCTGATTTAGCACCTGTTGCACATTTAATCGCTATTAAATCAAGCGCACCAATCTGTCACTTCTTTGATGGCTTTAGAACTTCACATGAAATTCAAAATGTTGAATTTATTGATGATGAAGAATGGAAGAAATTATTAGACATGAATGATGTCGAAGCCTTCCGTAAACGCGCTTTAAATCCACATACAAATCCTGTTACTCGTGGTGGAGCGGAAAATGATGATATTTATTTCCAAGGTCGTGAAGCGCAAAACTTACATTTTGAAAAAGTTGTTGATATTGCTGAACACTATTTAGCGGAAGCAAGTCGCTTAACTGGACATAATTATGCACCATTTACTTACTATGGCGCAAAAGATGCAACTAAAGTTATTATCGCAATGGGATCAGTTACCGAAACATGTACTGAAGTTGTTGATGCTTTAACCGCAAAAGGTGAAAAAGTTGGTTTAATTAAAGTTCACTTATATCGTCCATTTAGTGCAAAACATTTGGTTAAAGTTCTTCCAGAAACAGTTACTAAAATTGCTGTTTTAGATCGTACTAAAGAAATTGGCGCGACCGGTGAACCACTTTATCTTGATGTTGTTACTGCTTTAGAACAAGTTGGACGTAAAGTTGATGTTATCGTTGGTGGTCGTTATGGTTTATCATCAAAAGATACTCAACCAAAACATATGAAAGCAGTTTATGATTTCTTAGATAATAATCCATGGCATAATTTCACAGTCGGTATCGATGATGATGTTACTCATTTATCAATTCCTGTTGACAATAATTTCCATGTTAAAGGTGAATACACTTCATGCTTATTCTATGGATTAGGATCAGATGGAACTGTATCTGCAAATAAGAGCTCAATTAAAATTATTGGTGATGCAACCGGACAATATGCTCAAGCATATTTCGCTTACGATTCACGTAAAGCTGGTGGCGTTACTCGTTCACACTTACGTTTTGGTAAAAAGCCAATTCATTCAACTTATTATGTTGAAAATGCTGACTTTATTTCATGTTCATTAGATACATATATCTTTAAATATGATATGTTAAAGAACTTAAAAGAAGGCGGAACATTCTTACTTAACACCGATATGAGTGATGAAGAATTAATTAAAGTTCTTCCAAATCGTGTTAAATGTCAATTAGCGGAAAAACATGCTAAATTCTATGTTATTAACGCAAATGAGATTGCCGCAAGTATTGGCATGGGACGTCGTACTAATACAACTTTACAATCAGCATTCTTCTATTTAAATCAAGATATTATGCCATATGAAGACGCTCTTGCATGGATGAAGAAATTTGCATATAAGAGTTATTCTAAGAAGGGTGAAGATATCGTTGAAATGAACTATCGCGCAATCGATGCTGGTTCACAAGGATTACGTGAAATTGCTATTGATCCTTCATGGGCAGAACTTAGTGCTATCCGTGAACGTACATTAACAGGCGATGATTATTTTGATAGTTATGTTGCTGTTATCGGTTCATTAGATGGTGATACTTTACCAGTTAGTAAATTTACTGAATATGAATTATTAGATGGTACAATGAGAAATGATATTACATATCGTGAACAACGTGCAATCGCCGACCGTGTTCCATTATGGAATAAGGATAATTGTATTCAATGTAACCAATGTGCCTTTGTTTGTCCACATGCTACAATTCGTCCATTCTTATTAACAGAAGATGAAGTTGCTGGATTACCAGAAATTGCTAAGGGTGATTTATTAGATGCAATTGGACCAACTGTTAAAGGATTAAAATATCGTTTACAAGTTTCACCAAAGAACTGTGTTGGCTGTGGATTATGTGTCATGCAATGTCCAGGTAAACTTGGAAATAAGGCTTTATCAATGGTGGAAGCAAAATCTCAATTCCCACAAGAAGATGCCGCTGCATATTTATATAAACATGTTGAGTATAAATCAGATAAATTCCCAGTGACAACTGTTAAGGGTGCTGCATTCTTAATGCCATATACTGAAGTAAGTGGTGCTTGTGCTGGATGTGGAGAGACTCCATATTATCGTTTAGCTTCACAATTATTCGGTCGTGATATGTTAATTGCTAATGCAACTGGATGTTCATCAATTTATTCAGGATCAACTCCATTAACACCATTCTGTACTGATAAAAATGGTGAGGGTGTTGCTTGGGCTAACTCATTATTTGAAGACAATGCTGAATTTGGCTTTGGTATGAGAGTCGCTTCTGATTATAAGTTATCGCAAATTGCTCGTATTTTTGAAGAAAATATTGATGCAGTCGAACCTGAATTAAAAGCGTTAATTGAAAAATGGTTAGCAAATTATAAGAATCGTGATTTAGTTCGTACTTTTGTTAAGGATTTAATTGCCGGTATTAAAGCTTCTAAAAATGAAGGTATTAAAGAAGCCTTAGCATTTGAACGTGATTTGGTTGACAAATCAGTTTGGATTGTTGGTGGCGATGGCTGGGCATATGATATCGGTTATGGCGGTGTTGATCATGTCTTAGCTAATGAAGAAGATGTTAATATCCTTGTTTTAGATACTGAAGTTTATTCTAATACAGGTGGTCAATCATCTAAATCATCACAAACAGGTTCTATTGCTAAATTTACCGCTTCTGGTAAAAAGACCGCAAAGAAGAATCTTGCTATGATGGCAATTGCTTATGGTAATGTTTATGTTGCTCAAGTTTCATTAGGTGCAAACCCAATGCAAGCAATTAAAGCATTCAAAGAAGCAGAAAGCTATCAAGGACCATCATTAATTATTTGTTATGCACCATGTGCTAACCACGGTATTAAAGGTGGATTAAGTAACTCAATGAGAGTTGAAAAAGCCGCTGTTGAATGTGGATATTTCCCAATTTTCCGTTATGACCCACGTCTTGCTAGAGAAGGAAAGAACCCAATGCAATTAGATTGTAAGGATCCAGATTTTGCTAAATTTAATGACTTTGTCATGGGTGAAACAAGATTCTCACAATTACCACGTATTAATCCAGAACACGCAACCGAATTACTTGAAAAATCAAGAGCGTGTGCAGAAATGCGTTGGAATCAATTTAAGCATTTAGCTAATTAATTATTTAAATTATTAAGAGGGCTTCGGCTCTCTTTTTTTGTTATTTTTATATGTTGATTTTTTGATAACAGATTTGTTAAAACTCTTTGTGAT
>CAZZGL010000052.1:0-8826 GCA_964654155.1 uncultured Staphylococcaceae bacterium
AATACCACTTTATTTTTTCGCCTTTTTAAAGTAGAAATTAACTTTTCACTTCAGCTTATCAAAACCAATGTCATTTTATTGTAGGCATTAAAAAAGATGGCGTAACCATCTTTATTTACTTGCTATTTTAATACGATTTAAAGCTTTCTTTAAGGCAAGTTCAGCTCGAGCAACATCAACATTAGGATTTTTACTAACTAATCTTTCTCTTGCTCTTTTTTCACTTTCTTTAGCTCGAGTAATATCAATATCTTCTTTAAATTCAATTGAATTTGCTAAAACTAAAGTTTCTTCTTTAGAAACATATACGATTCCTCCACTGATTGAAAGATAACGTGATTTCCCTTTTAATCTAAATATCATCTCTCCAACTTCAATTGTCGATACAAGAGGAAAATGATTTGGTAAAATGCCAGTCATTCCTTTAGTTAAAGGTAAATTAATAATATCTGCCTGACCTTTATAAAATAATCCTTTTGGGGTTAGTATTTTAAAATTAATAACTTCCATTATAAGGATTCGCCTTTCTTAATAGCATCTTCAATTGTTCCAACATATAAGAATGCTGATTCAGGAAGATAATCATATTCACCATTTAAAATAGCTCTAAAACTGCGAATTGTCTCTTTAATTGGAACAAAAACACCTGGAAAACCATTAAATGTTTCTGCAACATGGAATGGTTGAGATAAGAAATTTCTAATTCTTCTTGCTCTTGCTACGACAATTTTGTCTTCTTCAGATAATTCATCCATTCCTAAAATAGCGATAATGTCTTGTAATTCTTTATATTTTTGTAGTATTTGTTGAACTCCGCGCGCAACTGCATAATGCTCTTCTCCAACAATATTAGGATCTAATATTTGTGAAGATGATTCTAGAGGATCAACAGCAGGATATATACCTAATGCAGCAGTTTTTCTATCTAAAACTGTCTTAGCATCAAGATGTGAGAAAGTTGTTGCTGGAGCTGGGTCAGTTAAGTCATCAGCAGGGACATAAATTGCTTGAACTGAAGTAATAGAACCATTTTTAGTAGATGTAATTCTTTCTTGTAATTGTCCCATTTCTGTCGCTAAGGTCGGTTGATAACCAACTGCACTTGGCATTCTTCCTAGAAGTGCTGAAACTTCACTACCCGCTTGCGTAAATCTAAATATGTTATCAATGAATAACAATACATCTTGATGTTCTTGATCTCTAAAATATTCCGCCATAGTAAGACCGGTTAAACCAACTCTCATTCTTGCTCCTGGTGGTTCGTTCATTTGTCCAAATACTAATGCAGTTTTAGCAAGAACACCAGATTGTTTCATTTCATGATACAAATCATTACCTTCTCTTGTTCTTTCACCAACACCAGCAAAAACAGATATTCCGCCTCTTTCTGTAGCAATATTATTAATTAATTCTTGAATTAAAACTGTTTTACCAACACCAGCACCACCAAATAATCCAACTTTACCACCACGAACATATGGACAAAGTAAATCAATAACTTTAATTCCAGTTTCTAACATTGTTGAACTTGTACTTTGCTCTTCATATGTAGGCGCTAAACGATGAATAGGATACATAGGAGAATTTTTTAAACTATCTATTTCAAGACCATCAATAGGTTCACCTAAAACATTAAACATTCTTCCTAAAGTAGCTTCCCCTACAGGAATTTTAATAGGAGCACCAGTATCAATAACTTCCATATTTCGAATCAAGCCTTCAGTTGGTCCCATTGATACACATCTAACCAAATCATCACCTATATGTTGGCTAACTTCAATAACTAAAGTTTCGCCATTTTCACGAATAATTTTTAACGCTGTTAGCAAATCAGGTAATTTATTCTTCTTAAATCTAACATCTACAATTGGTCCAACAATTTGGACAATTCTACCTACATTACTCATAGTTTAACCTCCTACTTATTCGCTCCACCAACCACTTCAGTAATTTCTTGAGTGATTTGCGCTTGTCTTTCTTTGTTATATTCAATTTGCAATTCATCGTATATTTCTGTTGCATTATTTGTTGCATTTTCCATTGCTGTTCTTCTTGAAGCTTGTTCAGAAACAATTGATTCTAATAATTTATTATATAGAATCGAATTACAATAAAATGGAATTAATGATGAAGCAAGTTCTTTTTGACTTGGTTCCATGATGATTTCTGAGTAACTAAATTCTTCACTTTCACTCAAAGATACAGGCAATAATGTTAAACATTCAGGAACAAAAGTTAAAGAATTAAGATAATGCGTATAAACAAGATTTATAGTTTTATATTTGCCTAATGCATAATCTTGCAAAATTCTTTCACCTAATTGTCTAACACTTTTTTCTTCAAAATCATCACATAAATCAACATAATCTAAAATAATGTTTTTATCTTTGAAATGATACATTCCTTTTGTTCCTATAACAATAATGTCATCATTTTCTTGTAATATAGAATCAATTGCTTTAAATATATTATAATTATAACCACCACATAATCCTAAAGTGGAAGTTACTACTATATATAATTTTTTATCAACCTCATTTTCTTTTAAATAAGGAGATTCTATCGATTCAACGCTAGAAAAAACTTCTTTAACTAATTTCATCAATGAATCGCTATACAAAGATGAATCCGCCATCGAATTTTTCCACTTTTTAAGTTTAGCCGTCGCCACTAATTTCATAGCGTTGGTTATCTTTTTTGTGGAATCAACTGACTTCATTCTTCTTTTAGTTAATGCAAGTCCTTGACTCATAATTTCAATCTCCTTTCATTAAAAAATCTTAGTAATTAATTTTTATAAATTCTTCAATTATTGTTTTTAGTGAAGCCTCTAATTCATTACTTATGGTCTTTTGATTAACAATTTCCGCAATTACTTCACTATGATTAGACTTAATATATGCAAATAGCTTATCTAAGAAACTTCTAACATTTGAAATTTCTAAATCTTCTAAATATCTATTTTTAGCGGCAAATAAATCAATTATTTGCTTTTCAACGGAATAATTAACATATTGAGGCTGTTTTAAAACTTCCATTAAAATTCCTCCATGATGAAGAATCTTTTTAGTTGAATCATCTAAGTCACTACCAAATTGGGAAAATGCTTGTAATTCATGATAATTAGCAAGTTCAATTTTTAATGAACTAGATACTTGTTTCATCGCCTTAATTTGAGCAGCACTTCCTACTCTTGAAACAGATAATCCGCTATCGACAGCCGGTCTTTGTCCTTCATTAAATAACTCACTCATCAAGAATATTTGTCCATCAGTAATCGAAATTACATTAGTAGGAATATATGCAGAGATATCACCAGCTTGTGTTTCTACAATTGGAAGTGCGGTAATTGAACCTCCTCCATATTCTTTATTTAATTTACAGGCTCTTTCTAATAATCTTGAATGAAGGTAGAATACATCGCCTGGATATGCTTCTCTTCCTGGTGAACGTTTTAAAAGTAATGACATTGTTCGATAAGCAACAGCATGCTTACTTAAATCATCATAAACAATTAAAACATCCTTTCCTTGTTCCATCCATTCTTCGGCCATACTTACTCCTGAATAAGGAGCTATATATTGAAGAGGCGCTAATTCAGAAGCGGTTGCCGAGACAACTGTGGTATATTCCATCGCACCATATTTTTTAAGTTTTTCAACAATTAAGGCTACGGATGAATTCTTTTGTCCAATTGCAACATATACACATAAACAGTTCTTTCCTTTTTGATTAATAATTGTATCAATTGCAATCGCGGTTTTACCAGTTTGACGATCACCAATAATTAATTCTCTTTGTCCTCTTCCAATCGGAATCATCGCATCAATCGCGGTAATACCAGTTTGTAAAGGAGTATTGACTGATTCACGGGTCATAACACCTGGAGCAATTCTTTCTATTGGTCTTGTTTTGTTTGTTTTAATTTCACCTAATCCATCGATTGGTTGTCCTAGCGCATTAACAACGCGACCTAATAATGCATCGCCAACGGGAACTTCAACAACTTTACCGGTTCTTTTAACGATATCTCCTTCTTTAATACCGCGGTCATTACCTAAAAGAACAACACCTACATGTTCTTCTTCTAAATTAAGAACCATTCCATATACATCACCTGGAAAGATAAGTAATTCCCCAAGCATTGCTTTATCTAAGCCATAAACAAGAGCAATTCCATCCCCGATAGTAATAACAGTACCAACATCTTTACTTTCAATTTGTTGATCATATTCTTTTATCTGCGCTTTTATAAGCGCGCTTATTTCATCGGTTTTAATATTCATAGATTACTACCTACCTTTCTTTCTTAATTTCCTTTTTTAAGGAATCAATTTTATGTAACAATGAACTATCATAAACATGGTCATTAACAACGACTTTTATTCCACCGATAAGTCGCTCATCAATAATATTTTGTAGTTCAACTTTAACTTTCATTTTTAAAGAAATAGCTTTTTCAATTTGTTTAATTTGTTCTTCACCTAAAGGAATAACCGAATAAACAAACCCTTCATCAATTCCTTGAAACTCATTACATAGTGTATGAAACTCTTGAAAAATTTTATCTATTTCATTTACGCGATGATTATCAATAACAACTTTCATAAATGAAATAATATGTTTAGAATCAAGACTTTTAAATGCAGATTCCACTAAATCATGTTTTTCTTTAGCGGTTAAAAAGTATGATGAAAGAACCCGCAGGTAATCCGGATTATCATTTAATATTTTCTTCACACATTTCATTTTTTCTTGATATTCTTTAACTTTATTTTCCTCAAGAGCAATATCAAACATTGCTAAGGCATATCTAGAAGCCAAACTATCCATTACTTATCAACATCCTTTATAAATTCTTCAACCAAGCGTTGATGATCTGACTCATTAACTTCTCGACCAAGAATAACTTTTGATGCTTCTAAAGCTACATCAAGAATCTCATTATGAATTTCTTGTCTTGCTTTTTCTTTGCTTAATTCAATATCTTCCTTAGCTTCATCGATAATTCTAGTTGCTTCTTTAGAAGCTTCTAAAATAATAGATTCTTTCTCTTTAATAGCAATTGTTCTTGCTGTTTCAATAATTCCTTGTGCTTCTTTCTTTTTATCTTCAATTTCTTCATCTAAAGTTTCTAATCTCATTGTTGCTTCTTTAGAAGCTGCTTCTGCGGTATGAATATGACTTTCAACATATTCCGCTCGTTGGTTAAGAATTTTTCTTACTGGTTTATAAAACAAGTAAATTGCTGCGATAGCTAAAACTAGAAAAGAAAGTAATTGAACAATTAAAGATTCAATTCCACTTGGAAATAATTTATTAATAAAGTCTTCAGCCTCAATACCAAGATCAAATAAAGTTAGTGATGAATCAGCAATTTTAAATATACTGTTCAACATAACATTCATCTCCTATCTTTACATTGCGACAAAGAATAAAATTAATAAAGCAACAATTAATGCATAAATACCAGTTGTTTCGGTTAAAGCCATACCAAACATCATTGTTTTTTGAATTTGTGGTTGTGCTTCTGGATTACGAGCAACACCTTCAACAGCTTTAATCGCAGTCCAACCTTCACCTATAGCACAAGCCATACCACCTAAAACAGCTATTGCCGCTGCAAGCGCGGCTAAACCTTTATCGGTAATTCCGCTTGAAACTGCACCTTCAGCAACAGTTAATAAAATAGTTGATAAATTTGATAACATAATAAAATCTCCTTTCAATTAATTATCTTCTACTACATCAAATGTAGCATCAACATCTGGAACTTCTTGTAATATAAACATCATCGTTAATGATGAGAAGACCAGAGTCTGGATATATCCAGAAAATATATCGAAATACGCATGTAACAATGGAGCCACAAATGGCGAAGCAAAATATGGAAGCCCTGTTATCGCGTTCGATAAACCTTTTAAAGCCTCATAGGCTATAGTCATTAATACCCATCCTGAAATGGCATTTCCAAACAACCTAAATGATAGCGAAATTAATGGAGCCCACATTGAGAGCAAGTTAATTGGTAAAAATACCGGTAATGGACTAAGATATCTTTCAAAATATCTCCATTTGGTATATTTAATACTTGTCGCATGAATTAAAACAAATGTACAAAGAGCTATCGATAATGGCACCATGTAATAAGTCATTGGAGAAGGTAAACCAATTAATCCTATCGTAAAACACATGAATACATAAGCGACAACCGCAGTCATATACCCACTAAAATCTCTAAATTTTTCTCCCATGTTTCCAACGACCATCGATTCAATTTTATCAACCGCAATTTCAGCAATTAACATAATTCCTTTCGGTCTTTTTAAAGGATCGGTCTTTCTTGCTTTTAAAAATACAATAAAGAAAAAAGTAACACACAACAACACAATGATAATTGAGCTATATACTTCTCCAGGTATGTTAGAGGAAGTTAATAGAAAATAAACAATAACTAATACAAAAACTAGCGATAATAAGCCTATAGAAATATTCTTTAATAATTTCTTTTTCATTTCTTAACTCCTTTCCTTGTACCATAAATAAACAAAACAATTTTATGAAGTAAATAGCTACCTAAAACAGCAAATACATCAAATAATGGAACTACATATTTTGTTAAAACAATCGCTAAAGCTAATCCTAATGCATATAGAAACATTCTAAGCAAATAATAAGAAACGGATGTAAATGCAGGATTCTTAGTCGAAAAACATTTTATCGTTTGTTTTTCTAAAAGCTTAAAATTTATGACGCTAATAATAGTTCCTAAAACTATTCCTAAAGGAATACCATATAAATTTAAAAAAAAGCAAAACGAAGAAATAAATACCGCTACTAAGGAAACCACTATTGTCCAAAATATAATTCTTTTATTTTCTGTTAAAGAATAGTAATATTTCTTCATGTTCCTTTCCCTTCTTGATGACTCTGTCATCAGTAGTTTTATTATAGCAATATTTAAATTAAGTTTGTATTAATTTTTGCTCTTATAAAAGAAAAAAATTATAGTGTTATTTTGCCCAGTATTTACATAAATTAATTAGATATAATGTATTTTTTCAAAAAAATGTAAAAAATTTCAAAATGTAACCGCTTGCATTTTGATGGTAAAGTCTATAGAATATGTTGAACGCATTTTCTAGAAGCGTATGTATTAATTATAAGGAGGAAAAAAATATGAGTTTTAAAGTACATTTCGATGGCAAAGAAAAAATCATCGAAAAGAAAATATCTTTACGTTCAATTATCGGTGAAGATCGGAAAGATGTTATATGTGCGATGGTAAACAATCGCCTTCGTGAATTAAATTATGAAGTATATTATGATGCCGATATTCAATTCTTAACATGCAAGGACCAACAAGCAATTCGTATTTATGAAGCATCATTAAGATATCTTGTCGCAATGGCGTTTTCTCGCACCTACCCTAATGTCAAGATTCGTTTCAGTTACAATGTTTCTCGTTCTATCTTTATTGAAATATTAAACAAAGATGTCCGAATTGATTCCATGATGGTTAAAAATATCAAAACAGAAATGGATAAGATAATTGATCTTGATTTACCATTCACAAGAAAGATTGTTTCAAATAACGACGCATTAGAAATTTTTAAAGAAAGAGGTTTTGAAGATAAAATTGATATTTTAAAATATCGACCAGAAAAAACCGTTCATTTATATGAATGTGATGGTTTCTTAGATTATATGTATGGTCATATGGTCCCAAGTTCTGGATACTTAAAATCATATCGTATTCGCATTTATCATCCTGGTATCATTGTCCAATACCCTCGTTCTGAAGCAAATGGAGAAATTCCTGATTTCCAAGACGCTCCAACATTTGGTAGAACCTTAAAAGCATCCCATACATGGGCAAAAATTGTTTCTGCTGATTCGATTGCTGGAATTAACAAATATATCGAAGAAGGTAATACAATCGATTTTATTAATATGTGTGAAGCTCGCCATAACGCAATGCTTAATGATTTAGGCACTAGAATTGAAACCGATATTGATAATATTCGTCTTATTTGTATTGCCGGACCTTCAAGTTCAGGTAAAACAACATTTGCCAATCGTTTAAGAATCGAATTATTATCTCGTGGTATTCGTCCAATTAGAATATCTATTGATGATTATTATTTACCACGTGATAAAGCTCCTTTAGATGAAGAAGGTAAACCTGATTTAGAAAGCATATACGCACTTGATATTGATTTATTTAACCAAAATATGTTGGATTTAATTAATGGTGAAGAAGTACAGTTGCCTAAATTTGATTTTAATTTAGGAAAAAGAGTTCCTGGACGTATTTTAAAAATTGAAAGCGACCAACCTTTAATTATCGAAGGAATTCACGCTTTAAATGATCAATTAACATCATTAGTTCCAAAGCATCAAAAGTTTAAAATCTACATTGCTCCACAAGCGCAAATAAACCTTGATAACCACAATCCAATTTCTTTAACAGACTTACGTTTATTAAGACGCTTAGTTCGTGATAAAAAGTTTAGAAATGCCCCTGCAGAAATGACTTTTTCTATGTGGCCAAGTGTTAGAAAAGGTGAATTCACTTGGATTTATGGAACTCAAGAAGGCGCAGATTACGTATATAATTCCTTACTTCCGTATGAATTATGTGTAATGAAGAAATACGCTCTTCCACTTCTTACAAGCATTGAAAAAGATTCCCCTTACTTTGTTATGGCGGATCGTTTGATTAAATTCTTAAAATATTTTGTCGATATCGATGATAAATACATTCCATGTAATTCCTTACTTAGAGAATTTATTGGAGATTCTTGTTTCCAAGATGTTTAAAAA
>CAZZGL010000053.1:0-8589 GCA_964654155.1 uncultured Staphylococcaceae bacterium
GTTTCAGTTTCATAATCAATAGTAAATCCTTCAACACTTTCAACAGCGCAATTAACCCATTTAGCATAAAGAGTTATATTTCCAAATGTTCCTTTATCAACATGGCTTATTTTTGTTTCTTCTTCATATCCTTCACTTGTATACCATCCTAAAAAGTATCTTCCTACTGCTTCTCCATTTATTGGAGCGTAAAAGTTAAATCTTTCATCTTCAATGGTATAGGTAAGCTTATTTACTGGATTAGCTTCACCATATTCAGAAATATAAGAAATGTTATAAGTAATTGGTTCATATTTAGGATAAACAGTCATATCCTCTTTAATTGGACTAAAATCATAATCCCAACTTCCATCATAGCCATCTTTAGCAGGGACTTCAGGTAATTTATAAAGAATATCATTATGTTCAACTTCCTCACTACCAATAATTTCATCACCATCCATGAAAGTTACTATATGTATACTATCAGATTTGGTGGAATTAATGATATTTGATATCCAGCTTGAAATATCCGTTATACCAGATATATCGGTTGTAGGATCTTTTTCTGGCGTACATCCTACAACGGCGATTGTAACAAGCAATAAGCACATTAGTTTCTTATTTTTCATAGTTTTATTCTCCTATTATTAGTGACATTATGTCATTTTTCAAACGTTTTTTAGACATAAAATGTCTATACATAATCATAATAAGCCTTTTACAGCCTAAAAACAAGTAGTTTTAGACTACAATCGACTTTACAAATTATAATAAGTGAAGGTGATATTTATGATAAAATTAAAATACTTAAGAGAACAAAATCATATGAGCCAAAAAGAATTAGGCGATATCTTAAATTTAAGTCAACGCGCAATTAGTCGTTATGAAAATGGTGATGCTGAGCCTGATTTTGCCACAGTTAAAAAAATATCACTTTTCTTTAATGTTACAATTGATTATTTATTAGGCGAAGATGATTCTAATATCATTCTTTTAACTAAAAAAGATTATGAAAATTTAAAAAGAATAAAAATTAAATTAAATGAAATAGTTGAGCAATTAAATGCTATAACAAACAAAATTTCTTCTAAAGATTTAACAACAGAAGAAGAAAAAAACAATGAAAATTATAATGATAATAAAATAAAAATGTGATTAAGCATTTACCCTTAATTCTTTATATTCACCATTGTCAAAATTATAAATACAATATTTCCGTTTTTTTATCTTTACCATTATAATAAGAAAAAAAAGGAGATTATCGAACATGAACCACATTAAAAGAAAAATACTATTCTTAACATTTATTTATATATTTGCCTCTATTACCTTTCTAGCACCATTTATCTCCATCGATGGAGCTAGTAAAACCTTAGGGTTTATAATCATTGGAATATTAACTTTTATTTATCTATTTATTCTAATAAAAATAATATATGATTATCGAAAAAACAAATAAAAAAGTCATTTAAAAAAAACTTAGACAAATTTAATCTAAGCTTTTTCTATTCTCTTTATTCATTAACATCGACTTCAATATAATTTCCATTCATAATTGAATATAAATAAGCAACAACTTCTTTTTTAAATGTTTTTCGAATATATGTTGAATATGTTTTTAACTGTTTTGTATATTTTATCGGATCAATATTTGAAGTTTTAAAATCAATAATAACCGCCTTATCACTACCAATTAATAATAAGTCAATTATACCCTTATAATTATTTTCTTCATCAAAATAAGAATATTCATGGTAAGCTTTATAATCCTTATATAATAAATATAAATTTGAAGTGAAAAACTTATTAACCCAATTTAATTCATGTTGATCATCAATAAAACTAAAGTCTGGATGATTAAAGTCAATTAATTCAAGAATGAAATGTAATCTAGTACCTAATGATAGTACTTCTTCATCAACATTACTAATTATTGTATTAGATGCGCGAATAGTTTCTTTCTTTATAAAAGGTATTTGAACTTCTTTAATAATTAATCTATCTTCGCTTTCTTCTTGGAAATCCGTGTCTTGAATAATTAAGTTATCTTCTATTTTCACTTCTTTAAAATGAGAAGATGATAAAGAAGATATATAAAGAAAATCTAAAAATGTTTTTGCGGATCCTATATTATATTCAGGTTCATAATCCAGAGGATAAAAGGCAATCATTTTTTCTTCTGCACGTGTTAAAGCAACATACAGTAAACGTATTTTTTCACTTAACTCTTCTTTTAATTCCTTCATTCTTGCTAAGAAATGATACATCGTTTCTGGAATCTTATCATCGTTAACAGGAAGAATAATACCATAATCTAGTGATGTCATGAATATTGAATTAATACTTGAAAGATTGAATTTAGTGGATAAACCAGCATAATAAACAATAGGATATTCTAATCCTTTTGATTTATGAATTGTTAACAATCTAACTGCTTCACTTCCATCATCACTATACGAAGCTTTGATCATAATATCGTATTCATCTAAATTATCTAAGTATAAAATTAAATCATTTAAAGTATATCCCATATTTTCCATCGAGATAATTGAATTTAAAATATATTCAATATTTTTTTCATTCTTTTCAATATCACCAATCAATATTAATTTATGTTCAAAGTCAAAAGTCTTCAATAAAGCAATAACTTGCTTTGATAAAGAAATATTTTTATACTCTAAAGCTACTTTTTCAATCTTTTGATAAAGTTCTGTCTCTTTAATTTTTGATTCTAAAATAGCTTTTTCTAATTCTTGATCATTCCCTTGATATAAAAAGCTACGATATACAGAAGCAAAATAAGTAGCAAAATAAGGATCATCTTCTTGATTAAGAATTATTTTAAAACAACGTAAAAGATTTTTTAGCACTCTAACTGATACAGAAGTCGCAATTTCTTCATCAGATTGAACTTTTAAAGGAATATGATATTCTTCAAAAACTTCTTTATAAATATCAAATTTTGTTGCTCTATCAATTAAAATCGCAAAGTCATTATATGTGGCCTTATAAGCTTTTTTGGATTTTTTATTGAAAAGTTTAAAATTATTAAGCTTTTTAACAATGTCTTGAGCAATTAAATGTGCTTCTGCACGAGCATTTTCTTCTTCGCTACGATAACCATTCATTTCAAGATAATAATTTTCACCAGTTTTTCCTTCACCTTCTAAATAACTTTTTTGTCCTGCGGTAGTGAGATGATCTACTCTATAATTTGCACCACCATATTGGTCACTCATTAAAGAAGAAAATAACGCATTAATATCTTCAATTACTTCTTGTCGTGAACGAAAGTTAAAAGTAAAATCTATTCTTTCACCATCTTTAACTTCCGTTCCTTTTTTTTGATAACGATAATATTTATCCATAAATAATTCACAGTTAGCGTTTCTAAAACGATAAATAGATTGTTTAACATCACCAACCATAAATAAATTATTATTAGCCATTTTCATAATAAAAGCTTCTTGAATATCTGATGTATCTTGATACTCATCAATCATAATCGCTTTTATTTTATCCGTGAACTCCTCTTTAACAAGAGGATGATCTAATAAAGAATACGCTAAAACAGCGATATCAGAAAATGTATAAATACTATATTCTTTTTTATATTTTTCCATTCTATTATCGAGTTCTTGAATAATTTCAATAAGCATTTCAACATCATCCCTAGTGGACATAAATCGCTCGATTATTTCTTTTTTTGTTCCAACTTTAGCATATACCTTAATTACGGTATTAAATTTCTTAGATATATTTTGACGGTTCTTTTTATAATCATCATCACATTCAATCCCTTTAGGAATGGAAGGAAAACGAAATTTAGTTAGTTTTTCTTGTAAATCATCATAAGAAGAACTACTAATTAGTTTATCTAATGCTTCTTGTATTATCGAAGCATCTTCAGCAATTTCTAATTTATTTAATGAATAACTAAAGCTTTTAATTTCATCAATGATATTATTAAAGAAAGTTTTAATATCATCTTCTACTTTTTCTAAATTATAATAAGTTTCAATATAAGTTTTTAAATATTCTTTACGATTAATTTTTAAAGATGCATGCTTATCAATTTGTAATAAAAAGTTTCTTATTAAATTATCATTTTTTAAAGCATATTTACTACACAATGACAAAAACTTTGGTTCTTGATGAGCATAATATTCATCTAAAATTTCATCTATTAAAGAATTCTTTTTCACTTGAACTAAAGAGTCATCAGTAATAGAAATATTTTCATCTATTTCTAATAAATAATGAAATCTTTTCACAATCGATAACGCCAGGGCATCAAATGTAGTAATATAACTCGATTCCACTTTATCACTTAAATAAGCTAATTCTTCATCTTCTAAAAGTAATTCTCTAACCTTTTCTCTCATATTAAATGCGGCAGCGTTAGTAAATGTTAACATTACTAATTCATCTAATTTAAGACCTTCTTTAATTAATTGATACGCTCTTCCAGATAATACTTTGGTTTTACCTGAACCAGCGCCTGCGGAAACAATGACATTATGACCACGAGTAAAAACTGCTTGCTGTTGTTCTAAAGTATACAAGATTTCTTTACTCTTCATTCTCATCATCTCCTTTTTCATTAGATGTATTAATAACCACAAATTGACTTTTATTTACATAGCAAATATCTTTATAAGGACAAAAACTACAACTTGATTGATTATTAAGTAAAACCGGAGCAATTTTAAAATCATTATGACGAATACGATCATCAAAATCTAAAATCACTTTATAAACAATATCTTCATAGCGGTTCCATTCTTCTTTATTAAATAATTTCGTATTGTTGCTAAAATTACCATTTTGACAAACTTTCATGCTTTTAATAAGCTGTGAGCTCATATAATTAGGATCAAATAACGATATCTTTGCTCTATCGTATAAAGTATATCCTTGGAGCATTTGCTCTTTGGCAATCGGAGTTTTAGTCTTTTTAGAACTCGCAATTGGTGATTGAGGTAAAACCGGTTGAATATAAACTCCAAGTAAATCTAAATCTTTAAAATTATCATCCGCTTTTAGTAATAAACTATATATTGGTAATTGCATAGAAAAACCATATTGTAATTCTTCTAATTTAATCTTTTCTGTACCGGTTTTATAATCGATGATAGAAATATTTTCATTGTTATTTCCAGTTAAAATAATTTTATCAATTTTTCCAGTTAAAAACGCTTTTTCATGTAGCTTCAAATTAAAAGTATTTTCAACATATATTCTTGGATTAACCATTTTAGAAACAAAATGAGAGTTATTAATAAATAATTCTTCAACAATCTTTTTTATTTCTAAAAGTAATACTTTTTCTTTATCGGTCCACATAAACTTTTGATAGCTTTTATCATAAGCCTCTTCAAAAGATAATCCTTCCACTCCATATTCCATAATATAATGAACAAGATTACCAAACTTTAAAGAAGAGCTATCTTCAAAAGGATTTAAATGTAATACACTATCTAAATAATAATGATATGGACATTGAGCATATACTTTTAATCTAGAATATGAATGTATTAAACAGTCATCTTTTTTAATAATATTTGTCCCTTTAAAAGCGAAATCATAAGTTCGATATAAAATATTTCCTAAAGAATAATACTTTTCTCTATCTTTCACTCTTATTCCGTATTTTCGTTCTAAATCTAATATTCTTCCATACTCAATTTGTGAATGTTTTAAAGAATATGATATTAATCTATTTATTGGTCTAGAAACTTTAAGTCCCCATTGACCTATTAAAAGAGAAGGATAGCAAACCCCATCAATACATTTTTGCTTATATGAGATATAAACATTTTTATTTTCAAAAACTAAGCACTTAATCTTTTCAATTTCCTCTTTATTTTTATCATCAGAAGTTGAAAGATTCATTTCTGCTTTAACACTATCTAAAAAATAATCATCATCTTTTTTAATAGAAGGCATTTTACCTTGTTCAAAGCCTAACACAAAAACATATTCATCATCTAAAAAATGATGACGTGATGTAAAATGAATTTCATCTTGATAATGATCTTTAGGTAATTTCTTCTTTTGAAAATAATCTTTTAAGATTAATAAGAAATTATCTAAAGCAAATAAAGAACGATATTTATTAATTTGCTCAATCATAAGCAATTTAATTTCTTTTTCCAATAATGATGTCGCATTATAAGAATCAACTTCATTATGAATTCGATAATAATCAATAAGTTCTTTAGTTATCGATAATGAATAATAAGAATTATTCTTTCCTTCCTCTAAAGGTATTTTAAAATCCATAGCAATTTTAATTAATGGATAATAATACTCTTTTGATGGTGAATATATAAATATTTTTGATAACGGAACCTTTTCTTCATAATAAAGACGCATTATCTCTTGAAACATATATGTAATTTCATCATCAATGTGTTCAAAATATATAACTTCTGCCGAGTTTTTAATTAATGGACGAGATAAAATACTATAGTTGATATTTTCCTTATGAAATATATTTATTAGTTCTTTATCATTTTCTAAATAATCAAACAATAATATTTTATATTTTTTTAACATATTACTATAATACTTAACCGGTTTAATAACACCTTTATCAATAAGATCTTGTCTAAACAAAAACATTTCTTTAACTTTAACATTATCATTATTAATTAAAGGCAAATTAAGCATTTTATAATATAACTTAGCTACTTCAAAAGGAATATTTTGATGATAAAAATACCAAGTATAGAAATAATCATCCTCTACTTTACCATAATAACTTTTAATTATTTCCTCTTTTGTAGTTAATTTAAAATCAATATCAGGATACTTATTTTTAAGCATTAGAAAAAATGAATGCTCGCTATAAGGCGCAACAACTAATGAATTATTAAGTTGTAAAATCCATTCTTCCATTTTCTTCTCCTAAATATTTGAATATAACTTGTCTTTATTAAATTGGTTTAACGATGAAGAATAGTTAGATGTAATTAAATTTCCATCTAAATTTCTTAAATAATCCGCAGTTATATCACGATAATTATAAAACTCTTGACCTGACTTTTCTAATTTAGCAATAGATTTAAAATTTGGAAAATAATCATATTGTCGTTTACTATTACGATGTAAAGCCATATAATCAATAACCGCGATTCGATATGTACTTTTTTCATTTATAGGCGAAGTATCCACTCGATACATTCCTGTAGAATCATATCCTAATTCTTTTTTTAAGCTACTACCACTTACTTCAATAATATACACTTCATTATTAAAAGGTAAAGATTTATATAAATTTGCATAAGTAATTGCTCCACTTTCTAAATTTGCTCTTCCGGTATTTGTAATTGCGTAGCTTATATTATAACCTTGATTTTTTGCTTCATTATAAATTGCTGAAGTTACTAAATTCATTAAAGTTGATGAACTTTTTAAAGTTCCATCACTAGTTATTAATTTTTCATTACCAACTTTATCAGAAGTCTCTTTATATGTATTAACCATATTTTCTATTTTTTCATCTTTAGTGCAAGATATAGTGGATGTGTATGTATAATCATATTTTTTAGCACTTACATCACCTGAAGGTGTAACATTTAACACTATTTCTGAATAAGAACGTCCATTATAGGATGCTTGTACAAAAGGAACTCCATTTTCAATCGATTTTTCATTTTGATGTGAATGGGCACAAAAGACAGCATCAACATAACGCTTATGAGAATTACTGCTTATGTTTGTTATTCCTGTATTTAAAACATCATCTTGATCAGCGTGAACACTTGCAATAACAACATCAACATTTTTCTCCATTCGTAGTTCATCTGATAATTCTTTAATAACATTAGAAGGATCTAAAAAGATTAAATCATCAACAACAGAGGAAGTAATTGAGGTAATTTGATTTTTTCCAATTACACCGATAATACCAACACGTAGTCCATTTTCTAAAGTTTTAATAACATATTTTTCTCCAAGATTCGCGTATTCTTTTGTTTCACCTTTATTTATATCATATTTATAAATATTCGCCGCAAGAAAAGGAGTTTGATAAGAAGTCACTTCATCTTTTAAATTACGATTTTCATTAATATATCTTTGTCCCCAATCAAATTCATGATTACCTAATGTAAAACAATCAAATTCGATATAATTCATACATTCGGTTAATAATTTACCATAATTATAATTTGATTCAATTGATCCTTGCCATAGATCACCAGAATTAATTAACAAGGTGTTTTCTTCATTTCCTTTTTGTTTAAAAAATGATCCTACTTTAACAATACCCGCTTCATAATTTGTATTATTTTCAATAACCGCTCCATGGAAATCATTAATTCCATACATTTTTATAGTTCTATCTTCAGTTACTAAACTACTGTTAAATGAAGAATTAGAGCTATTGTTACTTGTAAATGATGTGGATGAAGAGTCATTAAAAGATCCTTGATTAGAAGAATTATTTAACGGGAAATTTAAAGAGCAAGATGACATTAATAATGTCAAAACAAATAAAAATAATTTTCTTTTTTTCATAAAATAGCCTCACTTAAAACAACTGCGTGTTAAACACCTATATAATATCATATAAAAAGCGGAACTTCATTAGCAAAAATA
>CAZZGL010000054.1:0-8561 GCA_964654155.1 uncultured Staphylococcaceae bacterium
ATATTAATGATATTGATATTAAAAATTAAAATATATATTAAGTAATTTAGTTGTTATAGATTAAAGAAATGATATGCAGAATAAGGCTTTTTTCAAAAAATCTATAAAAATTATTGTATAAGGTAATCCACCTTAAAAAAATTATGTTTATTTTCTTTAGAAAATAGTGTAAAATTATAGGGAACTTTGGTATGTAAAGTTGATTAGGAGGTTATTTATGGGAGCGTTAGATATTATCTTTTTAGTTGTTGCAGTTATTATTATTATTTTATCCCTTCTTCAAGGTGGTAAATCAGAAGGTGCTTCTGGAGCAATTACTGGTGGAGGATTAAATGTTTTTGCTAAAACAAAAGAAAGAGGTTCTGAACTTGTTATTTCATGGCTTACTTTTGCTTTTGCAGTTATCTTCTTCTTAGTTGCGCTTTTGGTCAAAGCACTTCAACCTACTACCTCAACAGAAACTGCAATAATGATGCTTTTCTAATTAGTAGATAAGAATTGAAAAGGGAGTTAATCCCTTTTTTATTTGGATAAAAAACTTAAAATTAATAAAGAAAGAAGATGAGAATATGAAAGAAAAAATATTAAATTACATTAAAAAGAATAATTATGTTAAAGAGTATGAAATTTATTCTTATTTTCATGATTCTCGTCGAACTATATCTATTTCTTTACAACAACTTTTAAATGAAGGATATTTAATTAAAGAAGATGATTATTATGTTACTCCTTCTACTTTAGGATTTATATTAGGTGAAGTCGTCAGCGTTAAAAACGATTTTGCTTTTGTAAGATTATTAGAAACTGATGAAGATGTATATGTTAGAGAAGATGAATTGAATGGGGCAATCATTCATGATAAAGTTTATGTTCGTGTTCATCATTATGGAGTAAAAGTTGTTAAAATAATTAATCGATCATATAAAGAAATTGTTGGAGAAACATTTATATATGATAAAAAGTGGTATATAAGTTGTCCTAGTGTTGCTCCAAAAGGATATTCATTTAGATTAAAAGAATATGATGGAAAAGAAGGGGAGATTGTTCTTTTTAAAATTATTGAAAATAAAGGTAACAATTTTGTAGTGGAAGTAAATAAAGTCTTAGGTAGTAAAAATGCTCCACATATTGATGTTACTCGAGTTATTCTTGAACACAGCGCCCCATTAGAATTTGATGATAAGGTTGAAAATGAATTGTTAAATATTCCTTTTGAAGTAAAACAAGAAGAAATAAAAGAAAGATTAGATTTAAGGGATGAACTTATCGTAACAATAGATGGTGAAGATGCTCGTGATTTAGATGATGCAGTTTCGGTAAAAAGAATAGAAGAAGGTTATGAAGTTGGTGTTCATATTGCTGATGTCTCTTATTATGTAAAAGAAGGAAGCGCGATTGATAAAGAAGCTCGTAATCGAGGAACTTCTATTTATGTAACTGATCGAGTTGTACCAATGTTACCATTTTTGCTATCCAATGGAATATGTTCATTAAATCCTAATGTTGATCGATTAACAATATCGTGTATTATGAAGTTTAATAATGAAGGTAAAATAATAGATTCTAAAATATATCCTTCGATTATTAAATCTAAACATCGATTAACATATACCTATGTTAATGAAGTTATTAAAAATAGTAATTCGACAAATGATTTAGAAAAACAAATTTTATTACTTCATGAAATATCATTAAAGATTAGAAAATTAAGAGAAGAAAGAGGATCGATTGATTTATCGGTTCCAGAAATAAAAATATTAGTTGATGAAAATGGTAAACCAATCGAAATTAAAAAGAAGATTCAAGGTGAAGGCGAAAAACTAATTGAGGATTTAATGATTTCCGCAAATGAAGCCGTGGCCACAACGATATTTAAAAGAAATTTACCATTTATATATCGAATTCATGAAAAGCCAACTGCTAAAAAGATGGATTCCTTTAGTGCGTTTGCTTCAAAGATAGGTTATCCAATTACATTCCATCCGTTAACAGTTAAACCATTAGAATTAAGTGAATACTTATCTAAAATTAAGAAAAAAGAAGAAAAAGAAGTTATTTCTAAAGTTTTACTACGTTCATTAGCTAAAGCTCGATATTATGAAGAAAATAGAGGACATTTTGGTTTAGCTTCTTCTTGTTATACCCATTTCACCTCACCTATTAGACGATATCCAGATTTAATTGTTCATCGATTATTAAGAAAATATATTTTTAATAATGATTTTTCATCATTAAATGAATTGATGGAATTATTAATCTTTTTAGGAGAAGATACATCAATTAAAGAAAGAAGAGCTATTACAATTGAACGAGAAGTCGTTGATATTAAAGGTGCGGAATATATGGAAAATCATATAGGAGAATCTTTTGAAGGATATATTGATGGAATGAATAATCGAGGGATGTTCGTAGAATTAAACAATGGATTATCAGGTTTAATTAAATTCGAATCGTTGAATGATTATTATTTTTTAGATGAACATTCACAAACCGCTTTTGCGCGTCATAAAGGAACAAGATTTGTTTTAGGTGAAAAAGTTAAAGTTTTAATAAAAGAAGCATCAAAAGCAAAAGGTGAAATTACTCTTGAACTATTGGATTCAAGGATGTTAAAAACAAGGCACCAAATAAAAAAGTCTATCAAAACAAAGAAAAGATAAAAATATGGCTATTTTAAGTAATTTTTAAATAAAAAAGTATTAAAAGTCGAACAGAAACATTTTATTTCTTTGTCAAATAATTGTATAATTAATTTAACAAGTGGAAAGGAGAATAATTATGGAACAAACGGGAATTAAAATCATTACACATAATCGTAAATCTTCTTTCAATTATTTTTTAAGTGATTTTTTAGAAACAGGAATTGAATTAACAGGTACAGAAATTAAATCAATTCGTAATAATGGTGTTTCACTTAATGATAGTTATATTGTAATTAGAAATCATGAAGCTTATATATTAAATATGCATATTGCTCCTTATAAACAAGGTAATATTTTTAATCATGATCCTCTTAGAACTAGAAAATTATTGTTACATAAAAAAGAAATATATAAATTAGAGGCAAAAATTAAAGAAAAGTCATTTACTCTTGTTCCAACAAAAGTATATTTTAAAAGAGGAAGAGTTAAAGTTGAAATTGCCTTAGGAAAAGGTAAAAAAGATTATGATAAGCGTGAAACAATCAAAGAAAGAGATAGTAAGCGCGATATTGAAAAAGCATTAAAACAATTTTAGTTTTTTATTTTTTTGATTAACAGGTGCCATTATGAAAAAAGAAAGAAAATTTAAGATATTTAAGTTAGTATGTTTGATTTGTTATATTTTATGTGCGGTTGTTTTAATTGTGGAATCTTGTATGGATTCTGGAAATTCTTCAGCGCATAGTTCGGCGGTCGGAGGCACCATCGCGGGAATAATTAATGATTTTAAAGGCGACCAAACTGTTGCGGTTTCTCCAACATCTTTAAAGATTAATAATAAAATTTATGAAGGCTATGTTGGTAAAACTCATATATTAGAGACTGAGACTTTACCTACAGAAGCTACTTATAAACAAATAACTTTTACCTCATCTAATTCTAATGTTGCTAAGATAGATGAAACAGGGTTAATTACTTTTTTGCTTCCTGGAGATGTAACAATAACTGCGACAAACACCAGATATCCTGAAATATACGATTCTTTTGATATTAATGTTAAGAATATAGAAATCGCTAGCGTCACTAATAAAATCAATGCAGAACAAGACTCTAATGGAATATATACTTTATATTTTGATATAGATGTAAATGATTCTGATTATGTTTCTTATTATATAGATACTAAAGTTGATCCCTCAGATGCAACTCATCAAAAAATAACATATGCAATTGATAAAAAAGATTACATTAGTGTTGATGATAATGGGAAAATAACGCCTTTAAAATATTCGGCAAATAATGTTACTACGATTACTATTAATGTTGAGGGTTATGAGTATAAAGAAGAAGAAACAAAAGAGTTAAAAGTTATCGTAGGACTTAAATCAATAAAACCTGTTGAAAGTGTATCGGTTGAAAAGGAAAGTTATGAAATATATGTTACTCAAAGATTAACTCCTAAAGTAACAATTAATCCTAGTGATGCAACATTTAAAGATTATAAACTAACTTCTTCTTCAGATTGTGTTTCGATTTCTGGAACTTATGTTGTAGGTAAAAAAGAAGGAACCGCAACGATAGAATTAGTCATGAAAGACTATCCTAGTATTAAAACAAGCTTTGAAGTGAAAGTTTATAATCAACCAGAAGTGACAAATTTTAATGTAAATGAATCAATAAGTATTATTGAAGGTAAAACAAGCAAAATCACTATTAGTGGTGTAATACCCGCTTATGGAAATATATCTGGAGCAACATATGAAAGTTCTGATTCGAATATAGCTAGTGTTAATAAAAATGGTGTAATTACAGCAAAATGCGTAGGAAATGCTACAATTACTACAACAATTAATGGGAAGTCGAATGAAACAACTGTTATCGTTTCATCAAAGATAGATGATGTTGATGAAATAAAGTTGGTTGGTGAGATTAATCCTATTGTTATCAAGGGTAAAGAATACAATTTAAATGAATTTACTAATAATATTTGTTTTATAAAGGATGAAATTAACATAGACCCTATTCAAAAAAACTTTAGTTACTCTTTAGAAGATGGCACTATTATAGGAAAAACTTTTACTCCTAGTTCTTTAGGCGAAGTTGAAATTATTATTGAACATCAATCATCAGGTGCGAATACTAGTATTATGTTACTAGTAATTGATGAATTTAATGTTGCTATTGGAGAAAAAACAAAGAGTTTTAATCAAAATGATGATGAAATATATGAATTAAATGTAAATGAATCCATTCCTATTTTTATAAATCAAGATGAAGAAAGTGAACAAGAGTATGAAGTAGTAAGTAATAATCCTGAAACAACTCTTATTACTAATAAAGATAATGGTGAATATAGTGTATTAGGCGTTTCTAGTGGTAAAACAACAATTAGTGTTTATCCAAAAGTTAATACAGAGAATAATGATTTAATTAATTCGGTTAAAGAACAATATACATATTCAATTGAATTGAACATATCGCATGTTTATAGCGAAAGTATAGATTTTAGAATTCATGATAACAAAAACAATAAGGATATTGAAATTAGCGATGGTGATAATATATTAATGATGTTTATTAATGATGATTTTTCTTTAATTCCAGTTTTAGATGTTAGAGCAACAATTTATAGTTTAAAAATAATTTCATCAGATGAAACAATATTAAAAATTGATAACGATCATAAATTAAATCCACGTAAAATTGGTGAAGTTGATGTAATAGTTAAAGAAGAGCACTCAAACAAAGAAAAAACTATTCATGTTATGATCTTTAATAAAATATTAATTAATCAAGAACAACCAATTGTTGTTTCTGGACATGAGGCAACTTATAATAAGTCTTCTAAACGCTATGAAATAACAAATGGTTATTCAGGAAAAATTGAGTTATGCTTTTTAGATGAATCGACATATAAAAAAGTTCAATATCAAAGTAGTGATGAAAGTATTCTGGAAGTTGATCAAAATGGAGTGTTGACCCCTCATAAAAAAGGTAATGTAACAATTACATTAACTGTAGATGATGGAATGATTGATAAAACAGTAATTAATATTGATATTAGAGTAAAACCTCAAAGAGTTATTGAAAATATGCAAGAATTCTTTGGGAAAGTTAGAAAAGCTGTTGGACATTATGGAGCATTTTTAGTTTTAGGTATTTTCTCGACATTAACATATTTATTGTATTTTTCTAAAAAACATTGGTTGTGGTCTGTTCCTTTAAACTTTGCTCAAGGATTTGGACTCGCTGTTTTAACTGAATACATTCAATTATATGTTCCAGGAAGGCATGGATGTTGGTCTGATATTCTTTTAGATACCTCCGGATTTATGCTTTCTGCATTATTGATAACACTTATTATTTTAATTAATAGCTTGGTTAAGTATATATTGATGAAAAAAAGAAATAAGTAATTAATAATAATTGATTTTGGAGGCTTTATTATGAAAAATGTTGTTTCTGTAGGTTATATTGGATATGAATCTAATGAAAAAATGAAAGAAAGATTGTTAAAACATTCGTTATTTGAAAATCAAGAGATTGAAGTTATATCTGCAAGGGATTTAAGTGAATTAGTATACTATTATCGTAATAAAAAGATTGATTATTTAATTGTTCCTTCTCGAAATAAGAATGATGATATAAATGTTGTATTAATTCAGTTAATTAGTGAGTTAAACACTTTAGGGTTAATTGAAATAGGTAATATAGATGGTAGTATAAATTTTAATTCTAAATCAAGCAATGATAATCCAATAGATTCCTCTACAGAAATCTGTTCTTTTGATAATAAATATGGTATTCACACTATTTATAATGAAGGAGAAAATGGAGAAAGCGAAAGCATTGAATATAAAATCTTTAAAAGAAATACTTATAAAGTTAAATTATGGGATAAGATTCAAATAATGTTATTTGCAAATAATACTTTTAGATTGGTTATTAATATCTTATCGGTTTTATCGACAATCGCTTTATTTATTATCCTTATTTTGCTGGATAATGTTGATGATATCATTGAAGTAATAATGACCGCGTTTACATTAATGTTACAATTATTATTAGGATTAACTAAGTCAGCAGAATCAGCAGAAAGAAAGTTAATTACGGGTTATTGGATTTATTATTCTTTTATTGATTCAAGTAATACAGTAGGCGTAACACCACGTGGATTTAAAACTCGTTTGGTGGAAATATCTAACGAAGAAGGAGAATTGGCTTTTAAATGTTATTTTGAAGGAGAAGATACGCTGTTTTTTTCTACAAAACAAATAGCGTTTAATTATGATAATAATACGCGGATTGGAAGTGGATTTTATACTTACGCCACAAATATATCTAATAAACAGGCTAAAAGAGCGGAAGGAACTTGTCGATTTGAAGGAATCGCTTTGAATAATATGCCAATTATGATGATGGATGGGTGGTTTTTTAGTCGAGGGACTTCTTTAACAGGAACAGTTAAGTTTTTCCGAGTAAGTAAAGAGGACTTCTTATCTTTACAACAATCGATTGGAAATGCATCTTTAGATGATAATGATACAAAAGTTGTCGTTGGTGTCTTTGGATTTGAATATTCTAATACCGATTTAGCGTATAAACTGCATTTAAAACAAGAATTAATGCAAGTTGAAAATTTAGAAAATAAAAATCTAATACCACATTATTTTCATACTTTAGAAGAAATGAAAAGAGCTTTAGATGCTAGAGTTATTGATTATGCGATTGTGCCATTAATTAATAGAGGTAAACTCATCACTAAAAATAACTTATTTTCAAATAGTGATAAATATTTACCAGTTTGTGATGAAGAAATAGAAATTAAATATGTTTTAGCGGCAAATGATGAAAATATTGTTTTAGATAATAACACGATTTTTTATGGACATATAGAATCATTAAAACAATGTCGGAATTTTATTAAAGATAATCCTACTTTAGAAGTTTCATCATCTTCTTATGGAGCATTAAAACTTGCCAAAGAAGAAAAGAAAAATGCCGTTTGTATTGTTAATAAAAGTGCCGCTTTAGAATATGGATTATATATTGTTAGTAACAATGGGGTTGAAATTGATCCATATTTAGAAGCTGAAGTTAATAAAACGACATTTGTTGTTTATAAGAATAAATAAATTATTTTATTAATGTTTTAATTCTAGGCAGAATTTCTTGAATTAAAACGCTATAAACAATAGCAAGTAATATTGAATTAATCATTCTTATGCTAAGTTGCGCAATAACATATGGTGTAGGATAGTGATAGATTAATCCATCTAGATATAAAGCAAGAGTATTTGTTAAAGTTACAATAATTGAAGTTAGAATCACTGTTAGAATTATATATCTTGGTGATTCTTTTTTCTTAAAGGCATTATGGAATAATAACCCGCTTATGAAGCCCCACATCATTGGCGCTAAAATCCATATAGGAGTGGTAATTGATATTCCATAAGTCAAAAATTGACTTAATATTCCACTTACTAAACCGGTAAGTAGTCCTACATATGGGCCAAATAGTATTCCAGAAAATAAAAGTGGAAAACCATAAAGAGTGTATTTAGTTGATTCTGTTCTTACACTTAGAACATCAAGAATGAGTGATAAAGCCGCGAAGGAACTTGCTAGACTTATATCTTTGATACTATATTTTTTCATAAAAAAAGACCTCCTAATTAAATATAGTGAGGTCCGCCTCTTAACAGCGGACGCGTTTAGAAACCGCTATTACAAGTAATATTCGTTCTACTCCAACATCCCATGAGCAAACACTTAACGCTTCTAAACTACTCTGTGGCTTTAATTATAATTACATTTGTAGGATATGCAAGAAAAATTTATTAAAACAATTATAAGCTGATATTTGTTAATTGAAAAAGTAAATGCAACAATAAGTTCGCGCGCGTCAACTTTACTTTT
>CAZZGL010000055.1:0-8522 GCA_964654155.1 uncultured Staphylococcaceae bacterium
CTTTTTTTCATTATTTCTATGTTCTATTTTTGGATTATTCCTCCAAAGATAAGTAATATCACTCTCTCTTCAAAAAAATATTATATCATAATATTTTCTTAGTCGATATAGTAAATGTCTTATTGTAAGAGAGTAAGTGCTAGTTATTGAGCGTGTTAAAAAAGATGGTTTTTTAAATATCATTTCATGTTATTTATTTTCTACTATTAATACTCTTGTAATTTTGTATTTGCGATTTTTACCCTTGTCCTTTATACTTATTCACAAAAGGATGATTTTTTATGAGCAAGAAGAAGTATTTGATTTGTGTTGATTTGGATGAAACATTATTAACAACCGATAAAACAATAAGTGAATATACAATAAATTCGATCAAAGAACTATACAGAAACGGCCATTATTTTGTTTTTAGCTCTGGAAGACCATATCAAGGAATGATTAATTTTGCTCAACAACTAGGTATTGATGAACTTCCAATTGCCTCTCTTAATGGTGCATCTATTTGTTGGACGGATTATAAGCAAAATAAAATAACTAAAGCTATTACTTTTACAATTCCTAATTCACTAGTGGTTTCTCTTTTTAAAGAAACATCAAAATATATTAAAGCCGCTTTAGCGTATTCTTTAAAACATGTTTATTTGTTTAATGATGAATTTCTTCCATGGTGGACTGTTCATATTAATGATTATGTTACCGCGCATAAGGGACGATTGGATGAATTAATTCATGAAGATATTTTAACAATGACTTTTCAGATTCACGCTAAAGATATTGCTAAATTTGAAAGAATATCAAAGAAAAAGAAATACAGAACCCTATTTATTTTCAATTGGGGACAATATGATGATATATATTCAATTGAGATATCTTTAAATATAGTGACAAAAGGTCATGCTTTAAAATACTTACAATCAATTTATGGGATTGAAGACGATTGTACAATTGCTTTTGGTGATGGACCTAATGATATTACAATGCTTGAAGATGCTTATGAAGGTGTTACAATGTGCAATTCCCGTGAATATGTTTTAAAGCAAGGAAAAAACTTTACTTTTTTAAGCAATAATGAAGATGGAGTGATTGATTATTTAAGAAAAACACACCCTGAATTATGGGAAAAGTAATAAAAACAACATAAAAGAGGACTGCAGAAGTCCTCTGTTTTAGATTTATTAGTAAGGTTCAAAAGTGTTAATATTAATTGATAATTGATTAACATAAGAAAATACGAAGTTTTCATAACATTTTTCACATTTTGCTTTTCCTCAACATTTATAACTTCATACTTATTTTCGCTATTCTTTTTTAAGGTGATTTTATAAACAGGATTAATATATTTATTTTCATCTAAATCTTTACTTGTTGTATATATAAAGTATCATCTTCATTTTGAAGAAAATGAATGATAAATGTCATATTTATATTTTTTTATGCCGTTCGAAGAACAATGTAAAACCGCCTACTATGTGGGCGAGAAATGAAAAAGCAGTAGCGTTTAGTCAAAAATAAAACTCCTGTGGTAAAATGGGAGTGTTCAATTACCCAAATCACGGAAAAGAAGTTTTATGCCACATAAGAATGATGACACAAGTAGTTAATCACATACAAAATGGAATTGTTAGTACCACATTGTATTTACACCAAAATATTGTAGAAAAGCGATATATGCAAAATTAAGAGCGGATATAGGAAAATACCTAAGACATCTTTGTGAATACAAAGGAGTCGAGATAGTAGAAGCATAAGCATGTTCTGACCACATTCACATGCTCGTTAAGATACCACCGAAGATGAGTGTATCTTCTTTATAAGATATTTGAAAGGGAAAAGCAGCTTAATGATATTTGACGAGCATGCGAATTTGAAGTATAACTACGGAAGTCGACACTTTTGGTCAGAATGTTACTATGTTTCGACCGTAGGTTTAAACAAAAAGACAGTAGCAAATTACATTAAAATTCAAGAATTAGAAGATTGATTATCGGATAAAAGGAGTACAAGGACCCATTTACGGGTAAGTAAGAGTGACAAGGGCAATTGGGCGAACAAAAAAGCTTCATGATTGGGGATGCCAGTAATTAGTCTTGAAGACAGTGAGAAAAACTGCGCCTTGAAGACGCGAATTTTTATTAAGAAATATAATTAAAAACCGCTATAAAATTAGACTTATAACGGTGTTTAAAAATATTGAATTTAAATAAAAATGAGATTTTATAAAATTTAGTTATTATTCTTTTCTATTAGTTGAATCACTGCTTCTAAAATGACCTGTTGGATATCTTTTTGATAATTTATCGATATTATAAGTGGCAATTTCTTCTAAAGTTATTCCTAGACCAGTCGCAGTAAGAGCAATATACCACATAACATCTCCTAATTCTTCAATCATTTTATCTTTATTTATTTCGTGACCTTGAAATAGTGATTTTTTAACGATTTCAGCACATTCTCCTGCCTCACCACACATACCTAATGCTCCTGCAAGAAGAGGTATTTCTTTACCTTTACCACTGCAAAATTCATAAGCTGTCTTTTGATAATCATTTAATTTTTCCATTATTCATTCCTCCTGTTATTAATGCTAAGTATTAAGTTTTTATTAATGGTTAAAATTATTCTATAAGTTTAGAGCAATTTTAGCATAGCAAAATAAAATTGTCACTACGATAGCGGTTAACATGTGTTAAAAATAATTTCATGTAATTAATTTAAATAAGTGCAAATAGTATAAAAAAATGATAAAATTAAACAACAATATCTGGAGGACATTTTATGAATTTATCTTCTATTATTCATTTAAAAGATTCTTGTGATGTTTATGCGTTAGATCGCAATAATTTTTGTATAAGAATTAGAACTGCTAGAAGTGATTTTTCTAAAGTTTTTGTTCATGTGTGCGATAAATATCTTTCTTCTATTTCTAAAACTGCATTAGAAGATTCAATATTACGATTTCCTTTAAAAAAAGTTGCTAGTGATAATTTATATGATTATTATGAAACAATTCTTTTTGAAAATGTTATTAATTTTTGTTATTTTTTTGAATTAATCGATTCTCAAAAGAAAAGTACTTTTTATGGTAATGAACAATTTTATACTAAAAAAATAATATCTCTTGAAAACATGTTTGAATGTCCTCAATTGTCTCTTTATGAGGAACGTCTTATCCCTCCTTCATGGGCTTATGGAGCAATCGGTTATCAAATATTTCCTGATAGTTTTGCACGAATAAATAATCAAAAAGAATTGCATATTGATTGGGATAAGGCACCTTTAAGCAGTGGTGATGTTTTAGGAGGAGAATTAAAAGGAATTACTGCTCATTTAACTTATTTAAAAGAACTTGGTATAGATTATATATATTTAAATTCAATTTTTTCTTCTACTAGTCCAAATAAATTTAATGTTTCTGATTATTATAAAATAGATCCAAGCTTTGGAAGTAAAAAAGATTTGATTAAACTTGTAAAAGCGGCACATAAATTAGATATTAAAGTAATCTTAGAAGGCGTATTTAATCATGTTGGAAATGATTTTTTTGCTTTTAAGGATGTAATAAAAAAGAAAGAGAAATCAAAATATAAAGATTGGTTTTATATTAATGATTTCCCTATTTATAGTTCTTACAAAGAAATACCAAATTATGAAACATATTCATATTTAGGTATTATGCCTAAGTTAAGGTTGTCTAATAAAGAAGTACAAGATTATATTATTTCTGTTGCAAAATATTGGATGAAAGAAGCTAAAATAGATGGCTATAAATTAGACGTTGCTAATGAAGTACCTTATTCTTTTTGGATTAAGTTTAAAGAAGAAGTTAAAAGTGTTAATCCAGAGTCATTAATTATTGGTGATGTTGGTTTTAATGATAAAAATTCTTATTCTTCTTTAGCTTTTGATAGTGGAATAAATCATCAATTATATTATCATCTAATTAAATGGATAGTTAAAAAAGAATATAAAGCAAATGATTTTGCTAATTATCTTTCATCATTAAGAGGGTTAACGCATCAAAATGCTTATCAGACATTATGGAGTTATATTGATAATCACGATACTCAAAGATTTATTTCTTTCACAAATAATATTAAAGACCAAAAACTTGCTGCTGCGATAACATTAACTTTACCAGGTTCTCCAATAATTTATTATGGAGATGAAGTTGGATTAAGAGGAGGAAATGATCCTGATAATCATCGTGGTATGTTATGGGAAGGAGCGCAAAACAAGGAATTGTTTAATTTTTATCAAAAGCTCGTTTTTTTACGACATGAATATAAGTCGCTTAGATGTGGAGATTTTAAATTAATAGAGTCCTATAATCGATATAATGTTATTGCGTTTTCTCGGTTTAATGATGATGAGGAATTGATTGTTATTATCAATGCATCTGATGAAGTACAAAATAATCCTTTTAAAGGTACAGATTTAATAAGTGAAAAAGAAGTTAAAGATAAAATCCCACCTAAAACAGTTTATATAATTAAATAATCTATTAAAATCATTGAATTAAAATAATATGATAAATCAAAAAAGCCCATCACGGGCTTTTTTAGGTCATAATATTACAAAAATATTATTCTTCTGTATAATTATCAAAATAACCTTGAACTAAAATGATAGGTGTGCCTTTATCTCCAGATCCACTGGTTAAATCGCATAACGAACCAAGTAAATCGGTAATTTGACGAGGGGTTGTTCCTTGTGACGCCATTTGACCAACTAGGTTATTGCTCTTTTCTTTAATTGATTTTCTTATCGCTGCGGCTAATTCTTCGCCACGAAGATCTTTAAAATCATTATCCGCTAAAAATTTAAGTTTTATTTCATTAGGTGTACCTTTTAATCCATCGGTGTGGAAAGGAGAAACAACAGGGTCTGCTAATTCCCAAATTTTACCTTGAGGATCCTTAAATGCGCCATCTCCATAAACCATTACTTCGATATGTTTTCCGGTCTTTTCTAAAAATAATTGTTGAATTTTTTCTACTAGCCATTGAGAATCACGTGGAAATAATTTGATTGTATCTTCGGTCGATTTATTAGAACCAAGTAAGCCATAATCTTCATTATAGCCACTTCCGTTAACTGAAGAAGTTAATATATCATCTAATCCATAAACTCTAGTTGCACCATTTTGTTTTAAAATTCGTTTGCTTCTAAAACGAGTATGGATATCGCAGGTTAATACATCTTTTGTATAGTTTAAAATAGCTTTTGCTTGATTTGCGAAGATTATTTCGACTTCACATCCTTGACTCTTAATTAAATCTATATAGAAATCAATATAGTCAACGCCGGTGAATTCATGAACTTTATGACCAAATAATTCACGGTACTTTTCTAAAGATAATACATCACTATACGGATTTACACCTTTTTCATCTAATTCATCTAAAGTTAACAAGGCGTTTCCGACTTCATCACTTGGATAAGAAAGCATCAAATAGATTTTTTTAACTCCTAAAGCAATGCCTTTTAATAAAATAGAAAACCTATTTCTTGAAAGAATTGGAAAGATAACTCCTATTTCACCATTAGGAAATTTTGCTTTAATGTCACTTGCGATATCATCTATTGTTGCGTAGTTTCCCTGAGCACGAGCAACAATTGATTCGGTTAAAGCGATAACATCTCTATCGTGTAAATCGAATCCTTCATTTTGTGAGGCTAAAATAACACTATTGACAGCGATAGATGCTAAATCATCGCCTTGTTTAATAATAGGACATCTAATGCCTCGACTTGTAGTTCCAACACTTCTCATAAATTTGATTACCCTTTCTTTGCAATTATATTTCTTGCAATATATACACCACATGCTCCTGCTTGGGCAAGACCACGGGTTAATCCAGCTCCATCTCCACCGACAAATAAACCTTTAATACCTTTAACTTCTAAGGTATTATCAATATCTGGATGGGCACTATAATATTTAGCCTCAACTCCATATAATAAAGTGTGTTCTGTAGCAATTCCTGGAGTGATTTTATCTAGTACTTTAATCATTTCAACAATTGATTGCATTGTTTTATATGGTAAGCACAAAGCCAAATCACCTGGTACGGCTTCTTTTAAGGTTGGTCTAACAAATCCTTCTCTTAATCTTTTAACGGTTGTTCTTCGACCTTTTAAGATGTCACCAAAGCGTTGCACTAACACAGAACCACAGGCTAATTGATTAGCAAGCGATGAAACTTTCAAAGCATATTCGTTTGGTTTGTTAAATGGATCTTCAAAATGATGTGAAACTAATAACGCGAAATTAGTATTATCTGAACTATATTTTGAATCATTGTATGAATGTCCATTAACATTTACAACACCTTCATAATTTTCCATAACAACATGTCCGCCTGGATTTGAGCAGAATGTTCTTACGGTATTACCTGTAGATGTTTTATAAACAAATTTTCCTTCATAAAGATGAGCATTTATTTCTTCCATTATTAAATTATTACATTCGACACGGACACCAATATCAACTTGGGTTTGTGACATTTTAATATTATTTTTTTCAAATATATTGCTAAGCCATTCGCTGCCTTCTCTTCCAACTGCTAAAACGACTTTATCTGCATATATTTTTTCATCATTATCTTCAATAATAATTCCTTGAATTTGACCATTTTTAACAAGAATATCGCTTACTGTTGTACCAAATTGCATTTCAATTTTGTCGTTTAAATATGCATAGATTCTTGAAAGAATTTTTAGATTTTCTTCTGTTCCTAAGTGACGAACTTTGCTGCGCATTAATTTAACACCAACAGATAACGCTCTTAATTCGATTTCTTTAACTTTTGGTGTAAATGGATTAGTAATTATTTCTGTTGCCCCAAATTCAAGATTAATACTATCTACATAATTAATTAAATTAATTAGTTCTTCGTTAGATATATAATCTTGTAACCATCCACCAAACTCAGTGGTGATATTAAATTTTCCATCAGAATAAGCACCAGCACCACCAAAGCCTGAAGTAATAGAGCAAGCTGGAAAACATTCTCTGTATCCTTCTTTATTAAGAGGACATTTATCGATTTTATGATTCAAAACCGGGCAATTTCTTGTATGTATATCTCTTCCTTTATCAATTAATAAAATACATTTGCTAGGATCTAATTTACTAAGTTCATAAGCACAAAAGTATCCTGCAGGACCTGCACCAACAATAATGACATCATATTTTCTCATAGACTTATTCCTCCAAGAACTTTATTATAAATAAAAAGTCCTTAAATATCTATAGAAAATAAAAAAATTAGTAATTACGCTACGGCTTTCGCAAAGTCAAAGATGAAGCTTCTTTTTTAAAAAAAGGCCAGAAACTTTTTAGTTTCTTAACAGCCCTCTAAAAGAGTTAAGGATATAGCGCTCACTCTTTTGCGTCTACTCTCTTGTAAACCTATGTTTATGATAGATAATCTATCAAAGGGGAGCTATATTCGCCTGCTTAAATAATACAAGTTGACAAAAAAAAGTCAACAAAAAAAGAACAAAGCAGGTTAAGAAACGAAGCCAATTAGAGCTATAATAAGTAATAACTTAAAAGCAATGATTGATTATTTTTCTCTAATCGATGTTAATGAATAATTAAACATTGATTTCTGAACGAGTGAGAAGAAAATAATAAATTTAATATAATCCGCATTAAAGGCGAAAATGAACAAATATAACTAAATAAAAGATGCATTATTACGGGTGTATTTATCACCATGTCAACAATGAGGAAGCAGAAAAATTACAATTATTTAAAGATTAAAGATTATTCAATTAAGAAAAGAGATATTAAAAAGAAATAAGTATAAAAAGTATGCAGAACTAGCAATTTTTCAATATGAACAAAACTTCATATATTTTGACACTTACAAAGCAATCAATTGTGTTTTACAAAGAAAAGAATCATTTTTAGAAATATTGAATGATGGGCAATTAGAATTAAGTAATAACTCAGCAGAAAGAGGAGTTAAACCTTTTGTCATAGCTAGAAAGAACTTCTTATTTTCTAATACATCAAACGGTGCTGAGTCATCAGTAATTATTTTCTCTATTCTTCAAACGGCAATAGCTAATGGATTAAATGCTAAATTATATTTAAAAACTCTTATAGATAGAATTAAGCCTGATTCAACGGAAGCAGAATTAGAAATGCTTTTACCTTGGAAAATCAAGCTATAGTTTTCGCATGGATATTTTTGACACTTACATTTTAAAATGTGAGGTACAAAAAAAGCCCGATAGAATCGGACATTTTTGGACAAATTGGTGCCCTCCACGAGTAGATTTTAGACAAAATTATTAAGAAATAATAATCGATTATTTCTTAAAATAATTCAGTCTTGTCTTAATTCATGAAAATAGTAAAATTTAATACTTTACTATAGTCTGTATCAAACCTGTATCATTTAAAACGGAGAAAAATAGGCTCCGTCTTTTTAGCGTTCAGAATATTTAAAAATCCGATAATCCCCCTATAACCCTCTGGATTATACATAAAAATATATTATATATAA
>CAZZGL010000056.1:0-8176 GCA_964654155.1 uncultured Staphylococcaceae bacterium
CAACACTATTAGTATATCATATTATTTCATCCCTTACAATCTAGAATTGAGCGATTTTTTTAATAAATCAAAAAAAATTTTAGAACAAGATGAAATATGTTGTAAAGCAAGATATTTGAATCCAAACAAAAAAGGTATTTATAAAATGTTTTACAATGGAAATTTTATTGACAAATTATTTGAACAGATGAAAAAAGATGAAGTGTAATTTTTCTAGATACCAAAACTAGATACCAAATGTTAAAAATAAAGTTATTTTTATAAACTTTAATAAATTATGATAAAAGAAAAAGCCTTATTTTGTAAGACTTTAACAAATTATTAAATTGTTACGAACTGATAATATTATTTCCCCCTGAAAGTCGGCATTTAATCATGCCGACTACTTTTTTTGCCTAAAAATAAGGGTTTGTGAGGTGTTGCTGCTTTTAAAATATTCTTTTAGGTAGCAGATAGGTAGCATTTTTAGTAAAAAATATAATTTTTGTCAGCAAATATTAAGACAAATTAAAGCTTATTTGGTATAATAATATTAATTAGTTAATTTCAGGAGGTAATTGTGCTAGGATATTTAAGAACAAGTAAAATGTTAACAATTGACTATTTAGAAAAAAATAAAACTACCATAGATAACGTATCATTAAAAGATAGAAAAAACATAAGAATATTATTTATTGATGATGAAGGATTTGATATAGAACCTCTCAAAAAAGTTGGCTTTTTAGATGTAAATAAGCAATTCGAATATACACAAATAGACGATTATGAAAAATATGATATTATTTTTTGCGATATAAATGGAATTGGAAAAGAAATAGACGAAAAATATCAAGGTGCTGCTTTGGCTAAAATAATTAAGAGCACCTATCCTGATAAAATAGTTATTATTTTTAGTGCCAAACAGCAATATTTAGATATGCATGAATACGGTAAGTATGTTGATGAAACAATAGCAAAGAATATTCAAATTTCTGATTTGACTGCATTACTTGATAAATATATTAAAAAATTATCTGATCCAGTTGAGTACTGGAAGGAAGCAAGAAGAAAATTGTTATTGCAAGGAGTTAGTACAAAAACAGTTAGTGAATTAGAACACTATTATGTTAAATCTTTCAAGGATAAAAAAGGATATATAAATGATATAAAGAAAATAAGTAATAGTATCAGCATGAGTGATGGTATTGCTATAATTAATGGAATAATAGAAGCAATAAGTTTATATTTAAATATTAAGAATGGATAGTAATATTTATGGATAGTATAGTAATTTACGACAAGACAAAAAAAGAATTAATATGTAATGATCCTAATAAAATACCAAAAGTATGCAACAAATATGTTTTAGAAAAAAAGTGTTTAGAACATTATAAAAAATGTGAAAACACAATTGGATTGCATAAATGTCCATATGGATTTAGTACTTATTGTGGAAGAGGAAAAATATATACTTGCTTAATATTAAATGGAAATCAATATCATAAAGTAAAAACTAATATAGAAAAGTATAATCAAAAAGTTAGTCATTTTCAAATATATAATGAAGATTTTATTGTAGATTATATTAATGATATTGAGGAAGTAGAGATGTATAACATTACCTTAAGAGATTGTATTCACGATTTAAGAAATATGGGAGCACAATTTAATTCAATGAGTGAGGAATTTAAAAGTGAAAATAAGGAATTAAGTGAAAATAATGAACCGGCTAAATCGTTATTGTCAATGTATGAATTAATAAATTATAGATTAGATATATTAAATGAAATAGAATCTTATAAAAGTGAAAAATATACAAAAAAATTACATCCTATTTTGATGAAATTGGTATTACTTCTAAAATATCAAGCAAGAAAAAAAGATATAGTTTTTGATTTATCGCCAATACAAAATAATGCAACATTAATTACAAAGTATACTTATTTAGGTTTATATATATTATTAGAAAATTCAGTAAAACACTCATTACCAAAGGGAAAAGTTTATATATCTTTTGTAGAAGATGATAAAACAACAAAGGTTATAATAAAAAATACAGGTCAAAGAATAGAAAAAGAAGAAGTTAAATTTTTATGCACTAGGGGTTATCGCGGGAAAAATACTATTAGTAAAGGAACTGGCCTAGGACTTGAAATGGCAAAAAGAATCTTTGAAGAAAATGATTGCATATTTAAAATCGATGTTATGGATAATGGTAAATATTCTGATTTTATTGTATCGGTAGAATTTAATAACAAATAAAAAAATACTAGTGCCCATAATCATAGGCATCTAGTATTTTAATATATATTATAAACACATTTCAAAATCATCTTTATCGGTATTATAATCTTCAAACTATTTTTTTGAAAATATGCCAGAACTAACAGAAAAAGAAAGCCAACAATTATTTAAATATTCAACCACTGTTGCAACAGATAAAGAAAAATATATCGCACTAGATTTAACTAATCCAAATGCAATGAAAGAATATTTTGAAAAAGAAGAAAAAAAGATACAAAATAAAGTAAGATTAAGAGTTAAACAATTAAGACTTGAAAGTAATAAAACACAGGAAGAAATTGCCAAATATTTAGATGTTGATAAGTCGACTTATAATAAATATGAAAATGGTAAAAGAAAGTTTAATAATGATGTAGTAAAGCAATTAGCAGATTATTACAATATTAAAGTTAGTGATATTGTTGATTAAATAGTGACAGTAGTGACACGAAAATATGAGGGTATACCACCTATAAATATCTGTCATTAGCGTCACTAACAAATTGGCCAGACGTGTCTGACCAATTCAAAAAGGGAGGAAATAATAAATGGAAAAATTTAATTTAAAATGGAATTACACAAATAAACTTGTTAATGATTTATTAAAAATTAATAGAGCGAAGGAAGTTGTTGATTTGCTTGAATTACCTGTTTTTATTGAAGATGAAATTAAGAAAGAAACAATAGCTAAAAGAGTTCATTATTCTACGAAAATAGAGGGAAATAAACTGAAGTTAAATGAAGTAAAAGATGTTATCGAAAAGACGTTCGAATCTCACGAAAGAAATGTATTAGAAGTTAGAAATTATTTTAATGCTTTAATGTATTTAAATAAAGAATCTGAAGATAATAATACTATAACAGAAGAGCTTATTTTAAAAACTCATAATTTGGTTTCTGGGAAACATTTAACTAATAAAAATATTTTTAGAGATGGTCAGAATGTTGTAAAAGATTCAGAAACCGGAATAATTGTCTATATGCCTCCAGAGGCAAAAGATATTAAAACTTTAATTAATCAAATGATTAAGGAATTTAATGGAAAAAACACGTGTGATATTCCTATTCCAATAAAAGCTGGAATAGTTGCTTATGAATTTGTTACGATACATCCTTTTTGGGATGGTAATGGTCGAGTATCAAGATTATTAGCGACGTACATTTTAAAGGCTTATGGGTATGATTTAAAAGGTTTTTATGTAGTAGAAGAGTTTTATGATAAAAATATAAATGATTATTATAATTCTTTACAAATGGGATTACACCATAATTTCTATTTTGGTAGGAAAGATGCTGATATTACAGTGTGGCTAGAATATTTTGTTGGAACAATGGCAAATACTTTCGAAGCTGTTGGTGAAAGAGTAAAAGAAATCTATAAAAATAGTAAAGAACAAATTAATATCATTGATACTTTAGATAAAAGAGAAAGATGGGTAGCAAATTATATAATTACTAACAATAAAATAAAAGCAAAAGATATTGCTAATCATTTTAAAATTAACATTGATACAGCAAATAATTGGATTAAAAAATGGATAGAAAAAGATTTTTTACAAAGATTAGATGACAAACAAATAAGAAATGTTGATTATGTATTGGCTAAAAAATATTATGATGAGTTAAAATAAGCCGAATTTAATCCGATACTAATCCGAAAATAAGCCGAATTGATTAAATATGAAATAGAAAATTATAATATTCTAGAAGAAATAATTTAAGATTATTTTTAATAAGATAGTGTATTTCTATTTTTTTTATTTATCTATATCTTTAACTAATTCAGAAATATTCATTCCTAAGGTACGAGAAATTTTTTCTAATATTTTAAGAGTAGGAGAATACTCGCCGCGTTCTAATCTACCATAATATGCTTCACTAATTCCGCAATAAGTTGCAAATTCATACTGTTGAAAACCATTGTCCTCTCTTAATTGTCTTAATCGATAGGCAAATTTTATATTAATTTTTTCTTTTTTCATATAGAAAACACTCCTTTTTATATATTATACGTCATATATAGCGTATGTCAATTAAAAAATGTATGATATATTGTAATCAACAAAGAAAAAGTTATTTTTAAGGAGGTTTATTATGAATAATGAAATAATTTTTAAAACAAAATCATTTAGAAAGATACCTAATCCATATTATTTAAGCAATGAAGAAGCAATGAAAGGTGCAGAAATGTATTATATTGTTTGTGATATTAAAGATGTACCTGCAAATATACCGATGGATACAAATCCTAGAGAACAAAAATTAACTACTGCTGTAGCAAAAAAAATTAGGACAAGTTTAACTACTCCTGGAGCTAATAATTTTTATTTATTAAATAGAGGATTACTATTATCAGCAGAGAAAGTGACATTTAATAGTAAAAATGAAACTGTAAGTGTAGTTTTTTCTGATATAAATGTACATGGGGATATTGATGGAGGACATACATATAAGATAATACAAGAATGTCAAACGGAATTAGAATACGGACAGCAATACGTAAAAATTGAAATCCTTACTGGTGTTGAAGACATGTTTCAAGAATTGGCAAGTGCAAGAAATACATCTACTCAAGTTCAGGATAAATCAATAGCTGAATTATATAATAGATTTGATATTATTAAAAAAGCTATTCAAAATGAATCATTTAAAGATGAAGTGTTTTTTGAAGAAAACGCAGAAGGAAGTATTGACGTAAGTGATATTCTTGCTTTATTGAACTTATACAATATAGATAGATATCCTGATTTAAACGATTATGCTATTGTATCCTATAACGGAAAGAAGCAATGTATAGATTATTATATTAAGCAACATATGGAAAAAGGAGAAACGATGGAAAATCCATATGTTAAAATGTCTAAAATTATGGTTGATATTTTTAAACTATATGATCAATTAGAATTGAAAGCTAGAGATTATTATAGTGGTGGGGTTTCTGGCAAAAAATATGCATTGGTAGTCGGAGTAAATAAAAGAAAAGAAGGAAAACCATCATATAAAACAAAATATTATAAGAATAATATTGATTATGTTACTCCAAATGGATTCTTGTTTCCTATAATGGGAGCTTTTAGAGCTTTGATTGATACAGATTCTGATGGTTATTATTTTTGGACAAAAGATCCATTTTATGTATTAGATAAAGTAGGTGCAGATTTAATGGAAACAACAGTTGATACTAGTAGAACTTTAGGAAACAATCCTAATGCAACAGGAAAGAACAAAACCCTTTGGAAAAATTTATATATGTGTGTAGCAATGGAAACAATGCATAAAAATTAGAATAGGCGGTTAAGTATGAAATTTAAATTAAGTGAATTATTGGCAATTTATAAGCCAGAACAACTAAACACTTTTCTTAAAAAATATTCTAATACAGATTTAGAGGAAAATAATTTGTTATATGAAAATATTAGTAATAATTGGAAATGCGTTGGAAATACAAAATATAATTTGTCAGCTATTAATATGCTTAAAGATTCCGGCAAAGGACTTATAGAAAGAATTACAAATGGAATTGATGCTGTACTTGAAAAAGAAAAAGAAACTCATGGATTAAATTCACCAAAAACAGCCGATGATATAGTAAAAATTGCTTTTCCTCATTATTATGAAAATAAAGTAAATATAAAAAAAGGTGAATCTAACAAGCAAAATGCATGTGAAACAGCCGATAAAATTGTGGTAGCTATAAATGACAGTACTAAATCTAATAAGCCAACAGTCGATGTTGTTGATCAAGGGTGTGGAATTAGTGGTGAAAAATTTGGCGATACAATACTATCTATTCATAAAGGAAACAAATCAACAACTGATAAAAATTATTTGATTGGCGCATTTGGTCAAGGTGGTTCCACATCGTTACCTTTTTCTTTTGCTACAATTATAATTTCAAAAAAAGGTGGAAATATTTACTTTACAGTTGTAAAAAAATGTTTGTTAACTGATATGAAAATGGACACTTATTTATATTTTGCTCCAAATGGTCAAGTTTCATTAATTGAAAATGATGAACATGATTACGCTGATAATTATATTAAAACATTTATTGATTCAGAATCAGGAACACTAATTAGAATGATTGATATGGAAATACCACGTGAATATAGAATTAATGATGCTGCAAAGCCTGGTATGCTCGGAGATTTTATTAATACAGAATTATACAATGTTAGCTTACCGGTAAAAGTGATAGAAAATAGAGCTGATTTTATAAATAATGCTCATAAACAAAATAGATATTCATATGGTTCAAATAATAAAATGATGACTTGGGAATATGCTAAAAAAGAATACTTTGGAACGATAAGTATAGAACATAATAGCAAAGAATATAAATTAAATTATTATTTTATACTTCCTCCAGACGAAAATGATTGGGCGAAGGATGCAAAATGTAAGGAAATTTTTAAACAAATTAACGTTCATCTAGATCCAATAATTTATACTGTGAATGGTCAATATATATCTAGTGAAAGATTTATAAAACTTAAAAATGCTGGATTAAGTTTTTTACAATATAGATTGCTAGTAGATATCAATTTAGATGTTTTAGGCAAGGATAAATATAGATTCTTTACAACAGATAGATCTAGAATACAAGATTCAGATTTGACTAATGGCTTTTTAGATAAAGTCATAGAAGCTTTGAAAAATGAACAGACCATAGTTGATATGAATAATTATATTGCAAGTCAAAGTGTTAATGCTAACATAGATAACGATTTGATAAATAATATTAGTAGTAATGTAAAAAGTATTTATAATAAATTTTTGAAGTCAGGAAACAAAATATTAAACGTAAATAATGGGCATCATGCTAATCCAACTCCTGAAGAAATTTATTATGATTCAATCCAAAAATTTGAAATTACTACTTTGAAGCAAGTATTTTATAAAAATGAAAATATAAATGTTGTAGTAACAACAAAAGCAAAAAAGAGCATTAATGATAAAGCAAAAATTTATATGTTTGTTGATGGAAAACAAAATTATAATCATTCAGAATCTGTTATGAATGGTAGAATTCAATATACATTAAATGATATTCCTATTGGAATTCATAATATACAATTTGATTTATATGATGATGATTTTAATCTTGAAAGAAAAAGCAATCTTTTTGAATTTGCTGTTGTAGATGATTTAAAGAAACAAACTGAAAGTATAACTAAAAATAAGGATTTAGAATTGAAAATTCAACTTGTTGATGATAAAGAACTTATTATTGATACTGTAAAAAATGAAATAGATAAAACTATAGATATTTATTTATGTTTAAGTCATGATTTGTTAGTTAATAATTTATATGGCAAGAGTGCTAGTAATGATGAAATACAAGTGTTAAAAAACAAGCTACTAGAACCTATAATATTATTTACTCTTTTCTTAGGTGAAAACTATGATAATATAGAAGAAATAGAAAAGAAGAACGATATAATTCTATCTTTTTGTAATACATTCTACATTGCAAATAGTTTATAATGAATTAGCTAGAATTTAGTATCTAGATTATTTCTAAAAATTATTTTGAAAATAGATTTTTATATTATGAATGATATGGGAATTTATATACTAAATAATTCATGAAAGTATGGAATGAAATATATATAGCATAAATTAAAGGTTTAAGAACAATTATAACAACAAATACACAAAAATTATTTAAGTAAATTAAAATATGATGATTTTAAAAATCCTATTGGTGGTGTGGTGTTATTATGAAAGAGGTGCTTTAATGAATATAAATAAAATATTTAAAATTTATTTATCAAATGTATATTCAAATTTAGATGATATTTCGAAAACTTGTTAAGATATTATTTATATTGAAACAGGATAAAAATATAGTTTGAGTTTGAGTTTCGGTCAAAAAAATAATTATACTAAAGAAACATATCAAACTAAAAGA
>CAZZGL010000057.1:0-7972 GCA_964654155.1 uncultured Staphylococcaceae bacterium
TTTTTTGATGTTTTTGCCTCTTTATTGTTGCATTTACTTTTTCAATTAACGGAAATATATCGATGACTTAATGTTATAATGCTACAGAATTATCTAATTTTTTGAATGGATTATTTTTATCGATATGATCATAATAGAGAACACCAATTAAATGATCGATTTCATGTTGCAAAACTATTGCATCATATCCTCTGGCAACAATTTCAATTTCATTATTTGAAAGTAAATCGAATGCTTTGATTCTAACTTTGTATGGTCGATAAACATATCCTTTAACATCATTATCGACACTTAGACAGCCTTCACCGGATTGCAAATAGCACATTTTTACCGATGTAGATATTATTTTAGGGTTAACTAAAGCATATTGAACAATTTGTTCTCCATTATCATAGTAAACAACAAGCATTTGCTTTTGAATTCCTATTTGTGGAGCGGCAAGACCTACTCCAGAACGGATTCCATGTTTAGAAGCATAATTTTCGTCTTGACTTTTCTTTAAATAATCAAGCATTTTAATAAGAATAGTTTTATCTTCATTAGATAATGGCAAATCAACTTTTTCACATCTTTTACGAATTGATTTATCTGTATCTTTTACGATTTTCAACATATTAAACACCTCGATAATTATTCTAACATGTTTTAAACTTTGTATAAATGTTATTTTTCTGTTATTAAGTAAATATAGAGGTATTTTTTTAAATGTAAGCAAAAGGAGAGTAAATTAATACCCTCCATAGTTTTCGTTATTACCGCATCTATTACAGCCAATAACAACAAGTAATATAAAGATGACTAAGATAATTGCGAATACACCAAGTCCATTTCCGCCTTGAGTTGGGTAGTTATATCCATATTGACCGCCTGGATAAGCGTAGTTTTGACCATAGTAATACATAATTAACCTCCTTAACTATTTTATTTTATGAGTGATTGTTGAATTTGCTTACATTTTTAAGAAAACATTATCTTTTTTTCTAAGAATACTTTTTATTTTTTATCGCATATTCTAGTAGTGGTGATTATTATGTCAAAATTGGATGAATTTAAAGAATTTGCTCATTCTTTACCTCATTTAAGAGAGCTTGTTAGAAAAGGAAAATACACATGGCAAGAATTATATGAAAGATATGATATCTATGGTCCACAAGATGATGTATTCATAGTTAAAGAAGAAGTAAAAGAAGAAAATAATGAATCAAAAAAAGAAACAAAAGTAAAAAAGGAAGGTTTAGATTCTATTTTGGACGCTATAAGTGGATTTGATGTTGATAAAATAAGTGATGGATTAAATGGAATGAAAAAAATATTAAATGTATTGAGCGAAGTAACAAGAACTGATGACACTCCTCCAATTTCTAAAAGAAAATCATCAAGACCATATCAAAGGAATGATGACTAAAATGCATACTTCAGTTATAATAGTGCTAGATAAAAACCCTGATTATTGGATTTTTATTCGAGAAAAGCCTTTTTGGCATCGTGAATTATCGTTTCATCCAGAAAAAATAAAAGATTTTATTGATGATTATAAGTTAGTTCGCCGAAAAAGGGTAGTTGATCGCTTGGAAGATATTTCAATGATGATGACTTTGGCAAGGGAGTTAATGTAGATGGATAACATTATTTTAGAAAAAGTCTATAATTTGAAAGAGGTGCTCGATCGAGATCCTCGAGTTTTGGATTTGTTAATGAAAGAAAAAAATATGGAAGAAAATGAAGAAGTAATGGTTCTTTCATATCATTATAGTAGAGCTCAAGATGAATATAATGATGCATTAAAGCATTTTCAAGAAGATAGTGATGAAATGCGAGTATATCAAAAAAGATTGTATGAAACTAAGCAGTGTTTAGAATCTCATTATTTAGTAAGAGAGTATTTAAATTCATATAAAGAAGTGCGATTGATATATAAAAAAATTGAAGATTTAATTATTGCGCCATTTTTTGATAAAAGTAAGTGTAAAAATATTTTATAAAGAAAAAAAGTAGCGGATTCACTACTTTTTTTCATAGGGAGGAACAGGGCACTATTTAAGTGCAATATTAGTTTGTTCAATAATTTTTGATTTTATTCATATTTAAGGTATAATAATTGCTAGGAGGTTTTATGAGAATTGTCGGTGGTAAATATAAAAGAAGATTAATTGATTATCCTAGTGATTATGAAAAAAACTATGAAACAAGACCAACTAAAGATCGTGTTAGAGAAGCAATTTTTAGTGCTTTAAATAACTATACAGAAGGTAGTTATGTTTTAGATTTATTTGCGGGCTCAGGAGCTTTGGGGATGGAAGCATTATCAAGAAATGCATCGTATTGTGATTTTGTAGATATAAGAAAAGATGCATTTTTGGTAATTAATAATAATTTAAAATCATTAGGAATTACAAATGCTAAAGTTTATTTGTTCGATTATAAAAAAGCTTTAGACTCTTTTAAAGAAAATGAAAAGAAATATTCTCTTATTTTATTAGACCCTCCTTATAAAATGGACATTTATCAAGAAGTTGTTGATTACTTAATTGACAATAATATGTTAACTGAAGATGCGGTTATTGTTACTGAAAGTGATCATCAATTGGATTTAAAAATCGAATGTAAAGAGATAAGATATTATAAATATGGTTTTATTCATGTTAGTATTATTAAGAGGTAAGAAAGATTATGAAAATTGCAGTTTATCCAGGAAGCTTTGATCCTATTACAAATGGACACTTAGATATTATTGAACGCGCTGCATCAATATTTGATAAATTGATTGTAGTTGTTGCTTATAACTCTAATAAGCAATCAACATTTAATATTGATGAACGCGTTAAAATGATTGAAGAAGCGGTCTCTCATTTATATAATGTTGAAGTTGATAAAACAACCGGCTTGACTGTTGAGTATGCTTTATCTAAAGGAGCATGTACTTTAGTTAGAGGGTTACGCGCAGTTACTGATTATGAATTAGAATTTCAAATGAATGCAGCAAATACATTTATTAATTCAAAAATAGAATCCATGTATCTAATGTCAAGACAAGAATATACATTTATTTCATCTTCTATTATTAAGGAACTATATTCTCATGGAGTGGATATATCAAGTCTAGTTCCATCTTCGGTTTTAAAGTATTTTAAAAATAGAGAGAACCAATAATAAAATGATGTTGATTTCTAGAAATAGAAATCTTTTTTTTATGATTTTATTAACTAAAATATTAGGACATAAAATTGATATTTGACTATAAACGGATAAGGAAGAAAAAGTTAATATAAGAATTAATATTATAAAAGAAGTAGAGGAAATACTATTGATGATATACATAGAAGAAGTAGTGAATTCAAAAAGTCCTATAAGGTAGTGGGCTATAGAATCATGAAAAAACATTTCAAAAAAAGGAAGAGGCAAAGAAAAAAGTAGTATGGTACCGATTAATAAAAGTAGTGTTTTAGCGGTATCATATATTGAAACTTGGATTATATTTTCTTTTACTTTAGTAAAAATTATATCATTAATATTTTTATTTTCATTTTTAAGTTTAATTAGATAATAAATTAGCGGTGGAATATATAAAAGTGTTAGTAAGATTATTTTTTTAATATTATTAAGTTTAGGTAAGATTAATCCAAATATAAAAGGAAATGAAGGAATAGTAAAACAGGATAAAATTACTTCGCCTTCTTTTTTTGATAAAAGATTTTTATTAATGGAATCATTAACATAATTTGCAAGAGTGGGAGTTCCGCTTATAAGACCTAAAAGAACGATTAAATGGCGATATATTATATGAGGGTGTTTTGCTTTTTTGGTAAGTAAATTATAAGCGGTTTCTAAACCACCAGAATTTATGAATAAGTAATCTAATAAAATCGATGGCGCGAGTGAAGGCAAAAGAGAATAAGAAAAAGTCGTAAAAACATCTTTTGATAAAAGCGTTATAACTTTTGAAGATGACATTACGACTAATAATATAGCTAAAAATAAGTAAGGCAGATATTTTTTCACGATAATCACCAATAAATTATATGGTGATTTATTCTCATTTATTGACGCATTATTATACTTAAGTGTCGGCCGGTGACTTTATCGCGTCGATAAGAGAAAAATAAGTCTTTATTTTCATATGTACATCCATCATATACTGATATATTGTTTGAAGGAATTCCGGCTTCTCGGGCTTGCAGATAGTTAATTAATGGTAAATCCATAAATGTGACCCCATTTGTGGCTTTAAAAGCAAATAAATATTTCTCTCCATATTTTTTTATTATTTCTTTTCCGTTCATAGTTACTATATTATGAGAAAAGGTACAACTTGGTCCAATATGTACGAGTAAATCTTCAGGATTAATTTCTTCATTGTTAATGATAGTTAAAAGAGATTTTAAAACGATCTCTTTAAATGTTCCTTTTTCTCCAGCATGGATAATTCCTACTAAAGTACCATCTTTACTAGATATAAAAACAGGAACACAATCTGCATGAAAAATACCAAGTGCAACTCCTTTTGATGTAGTATATAAAGCATCTGCTTTTACACCGCTTTCAAATGAATCTTTACCACAACCTTTAAAACTTTCATCGATCTTTATAATAACATCGCTATGACTTTGAAAAGTGGTTATTAACGAATCTTCATCAATATTTAAATCATTGCATAATTCTTGTCTGTTTGATTTTACAGCTTCATAATTGTCGCCAACTTGATACGCTAAATTAAAAGAATCATAAGGAGCTGAGGAGTGACCATTTTTTCGTGTAGTTGTTAAAGCAATAACTCCAGGTATTTTATTCCATTTAATATAAAACATAATTAATTCCTTCTTTCTAAGTATTATTTTATGTAAAAAAAATATGAATGTAAAGAATTCAAATTATATAGAATAGTTGCATTTTGATTTTAAATTCATAATCTATAGAGTAAGCAAGGAGGGATTTTATGCACTGTCGGTGTACACCACAATGTCCATGTAAATATGATCCGGTAGTTTTGCCAGTTCGCGAACGAGTGTGTGATCGTTATTATCCAGTTGAACAACCTGTAATTTGTCCAGTTAATACACGTATAGTCAATCATTTTGTACCGCGTCCTGTCTACTATCCAACTTATACTACTACAGAGGAAAATATTTGCGAAGGAAACGCAAGACCTTTTACAAGATAAGTTAATACTTTTACATAATAAAAAAAGCTATATTGAAACAAATTCGTTTCATTATAGCCTTTTTGCTGTCTTATTCTTATAAAGCCCAATCGTTGATTTCATAATAGAAATCACGTAAATAGTTTGCTTGTTCACTAACTTGACCGCTTGTAAGTCCTAAAAGAACTTTATTAATTCCATTTTCATCATAGGATACGATGGTAGGTGTATCAGAGATGCCGTCTCCATCAGACCAATCATCACCAGAATAGTCATTATCAGGATTGACTGTATCAGCAAGATGTTCATGAATTAAATCATCAAGAGTTTGATTGTTAATTAAATCCCAATAAGCTTTTGCGTATATGTCATCATCAACATCATCTTTATCATAATCAACATAAACGAAGTGAATTGATGGTTTACCTGTTTTAAATGATTTGTTTTCGTAAGTAGTTTTATAGAATTTTTTGAAAGCTGCTTCTTGAGCGATACATTCACTACAATCTTTTTCAATAAAAACTACCAGGCCACGTCCTGTTTCATCAAGAAGTTCACTGAAATCATCGTTTTCATAGTATGTTAATAAATCTGTTGTTTTTAACTTATGACTATTGTAAAACTTGTATTGTCCACTTGTTTCAGAAGCTTCACTAATCCAAGAAGAAATACTAGGAATAGAGAATATAACACCAAAAATTGTTCCAACAATTAGTAATGGTTGAATCCATGCTGTTTCAACAATCCATCTCCATATTCTAGCAAAAAATCCGCCAATTGCGGCTAATATTGTTTTCATAATAAATAGACCTCCTTATATCTTTGAATCGATATATCGCATATATGATATCATTACAAAAGTTTTTTTTCAACATAAAAAAATCATTTTTTCTTAATAAAGAAACATTTATTACACTCATGATGAGCAAATGATAACAAAAAAAGTAAATTACTATTGTATTTTATTGATAAAAGTATACAATAATTGTCGTGAATTGATTGTAAATCAATAACAAGTAGGAGTACATGTATGTCACAGAAAAAATCGATAAAAGAAAATGTAGGTAATTATTTACACAATCATCGTTCAGCAAAAGAGGTTGTTAATTATATTTATGCAATAATCATGCTTTCACTTTCTGCACTTGTTTTTTCTTTTGGTTTTAGAGCATTTGTTGCTCCTGAAGTAACTAGTGGTGCTAGTGTTATGACATTAGCTACGGGTGGTATGAGTGGAGTTTCACAAATATTTGTGAAAATTACTCAATTTATTTTAGGCAGAGAACTTGTTGGCGATGAAATGAATACTTATCAATCGATTTATTTCTTTGTTCTTAATATTCCAATTGTTATACTTGCTTACAAAGGCATCGGCAAAAGATTTTCACTCTATACAATTATTAATGTCATGCTGTCATCTATTTTATTGAAGGTCCTACCTAACGATTTAGTTGCTGTTTTTGAAAAATTAGCAACAGATAATTTGACTCGTTCATTATTTGCGGGTATTTGTACAGGCTTAAGTAGTGCACTTGCATTAATGGTGGATGGTTCTGCTGGAGGATTAGATGTTGTTTCATATTATATTGCATTAAAAAAATCTACTTCTGTAGGTAAATATGTTCTTATTTTTAACGGAATAATTGTAACATTAATTACCGCTTTATCATATTTACCAGTTACACCTGGTGGAGCATATAATACAGATGCCTGGGTTTTATTACTTTATGCAGGAGTTTATTTGTTTGTTGTTTCATTAGTTGTCGATCATTTAAGCAAAAGAAATAAAAAGGCGCAAATACAAATTATTACTACTCACGATGATTTACAAAAAGTTTTATTATCTAATTTTAAGCATGGATGCACCGTTGTCGAGGCTAAAGGTGCATTTTCAGGTGAAGGCAAAAAAATTATTTATATGGTTGTTTCTTCTGTTGAGGTTAAAAAAGTAATAGGAATTGTTAGAGAGTATGATCCTCAATCATTTATTAATGTGGTTTCAGTTCAAGCTTTATATGGACAATTCCATATAGATCCAATAAGGTAGTTAAAATAGCAGAACTATATTATTTATTATTTGTTTTCAAATATTCTTTTATTGCAAGTAATTCTCTACGATATAATCCGAATCTAGATAAGTTTATGTTTTTGTATTCTTCATATTTTTCAAATATATTAATAGCTTCATCAATAGCAATCCATACAAAACACAAGCCTAGTTTTTTTTCGTTTTCTGTTAAATTGATTTCTTGAGTTTCAGCAGTAATATCACAAATAAAATAATGATTGATATGCTTCATGCTTTGAAAAGATTCCTCGATATCTAGATAATTTTCTTTAGGAAAACAAATAATACCGGTTTCTTCAAGAATTTCTCTTTTACAGCACTCAATATGGCTTTCATTATTTTCAACGCCTCCACCAGGAATTAGATATTGATCTTCATATTTTTCATAGCATAAAAGTATTTTATTGTCTTTAATTATTATTCCTCTACAAGCGTGTCTTATAGTCTTTATATATCCTAAATAATCAGGATTTGATATTTTAATAATATTCATATGATTTTCCTCGTGTTTTTAATATTAATTCTAAGAATAGCATGATTATAATTAATTAAAAAACCTCCTAATGGAGGCTGCCTACCTTATTGTAGACGGTAAGTTTGGTTGCCACTATCGTCGCCGATATGGTCACCTATTCAGAGTTTATCTACATGAGACTTACCCCGCATTAATATTCTATGATGATTGATAAATAAAAGTCAATAAATGAAAAAGATTTTTACAAATATATTTTATTATTAAATATTAGAATTTATATGTTTTATTCCCG
>CAZZGL010000058.1:0-7850 GCA_964654155.1 uncultured Staphylococcaceae bacterium
TATACTTTAGCAAGTCCACCTTGTGATGTTTCTTTATAATCTGTACTCAATTCATCACCAGTAATTTTCATTGCACGGACAACATCATCTAATGAAATCCGATTTTTTCTTTTAGAAGATACTATTTTTGCATATAAAAATGCATCATACGCTCTTAGGGCTGAACCAGCATTTCTTTCAATACAAGGGATTTGCACATATCCTAGTACCGGATCACAAGTCAAACCTAACATATGCTCCAAAGCAAGTTCAGAAGCGTATTCAATTTGATAATTTTTTAATCCATATAATGAAGATATTGCTCCTGCCGCCATCATCGTCGCGGTGCCAATTTCAGCTTGACATCCCCCAACTGCACCAGAAATCGTTGCCATAGTTTTAACGATATTTCCAATCAATCCTGCAACCATTAATGCATGAACTAATTCTATAATTGTTTGATTATTATACTTATATTCATAATATAAAACTGCTGGAATAACTCCTGCACTTCCACAAGTTGGTGCAGTTACAACATCAAATCCTGAAGCATTATTTTCACTAACCGCATAAGCAAATGAAGAAATTAATAATGTTCTTCTTTCATCATTAGAAGTCGATTCATTAATTGCAGAAAGATATATCTCTTTTGCCACTCTTTCAAGTTTTAACTTACCTGGTATAATACCTGTTTTATTCAATCCAACTTCAACACAATCAAACATTGCCAATAAACATTTAGTAAGATATTCTTCTATGTCATCATCTTCATAGTGATAAACCAATTCATAATAATGACTTAATTTCAAATCTTCTAAGCATTTATTCATCTCATCAAATGAATTAAATGGATATACTTCTTTTGATTCATGGACACTTTCATTTTCAATTGATATCGCTCCGCCACCTAATGAAAAGAAACGATTTTTACCAATTATTTCTTTTTTATCATTAAACGCTATAAAATCCATAGTATTAGGATGTGGAATATTCGTTTCATTTAAATCAAAAACAACTTCACTATTATTTCCTAAAGTTTTTAGAATAATATAATCAGTTAAATGTCCTTTACCAGTTAAAGCTAAAGAACCATAAAGAATAACCTTAAAAGAAGAAGCTTTTGAATGCTTCATTTTAAATATTTCCGCAGCTTTTTTAGGACCTATTGTATGACTAGAAGATGGTCCAGGTCCAATAATAAATAATTCTTTTAATGATTTCATATCTTACTTTCCTTATATTTTTCAATTTAAAGCATTAATAAATATAATAATCTATCGCTTTGATTTATTATAACCCAAACAAAGTCAAATTCATTCATTATTATCAATTTTTTATTTTCCAAGCATGATTTTTAACGCAAAATAACTAGTAGCAATTAATTGTTACTTAATTTCATCCATTATATAATAAAAATATACAAAGCAAGAAAGGAGCTAACAATTGTATATGAAAAAAAGAATTCTTCTCTTAGCTATATCACTTCTTATAGGAGGATGTGCTGGTAATAATAATCCTTCAGTCGATATTAATACTACAAATTCATCTATAACAAGTACAATTTCTAAAGTAACAACTGGAGAATCAACCACTAATAATGTGACAACTAGTACAATTACACCTAGTACGCCTACTCCAACCACACCAACTCCTAGCACACCTACGCCAAGTACTCCTAAACCTAGCACTGCTACACCAAGTACACTTTCTCCTAGTACTCCTATTCCTAATACCAGTAGTGGAACTACATCTTCTTCAACTACTGAAGAAGATGATTTTATCATGATTGATAACATTAAAGGAAATGGTGAAACATGGCCTAAAGAAATTAAAGCATTAATTGATAAAACAACTTTTAGATACAACAATCAAGAATTAATACAAGCAGTCTTTATTGATGCCGAATACTATAATGTTATTTACACAAAATATTCATCCTATTATCAAGATTATGTTTCCATCACTTGCGAAAACTCAATTTCTGCCACAACTGCAGAATGCATTGATTTAATGATTAGTTTTTCAAGCATTCTTGAAAATGAAGGATTTATCTTTAATGAAGCATATTTTACTAATTTGGGCATCTTTTATGCCAGTAAAAAAATAAAAAATGATATTCACTTTGTTATTCAAATAAGTCTACAAGAGATCTCAAGGAAAAGTACTAAATATGAATCCTTTTATGGATTAAATTTATGTTTCACTTATTCTAGACCTTTACTAACCGACTATAACGCTCTCAATCATTTAAAAAGCTGGCCTTTAACTGAAATAAAAGAAATAGTTAATCAAAATATTCCTGAACCTAGCATTACATATTCTTATTTAATGGGAACTAAAAACACGATAATTGATATAGATGAAAAAAATAACATTTCTTATTATCCTTGCTACGTCTTAAGATTGCATGGAGCAAATAAAGAGTCAGAATCTCTATATATGGATCTATTAAAATCAAGAAACTTTGAAATTACTACATACGATGATGAAAATGGAGCATTTGCTTTTAATAACCTAAATCAAATTGCTATCAATTTCTTCTATTCACAAGAAAACATATATACCGGAAATCTAGATTTATATATCTATCTTAAGAGTTAATAACCTAATAAAAATATACATAATCTACAGATATATGGCCAACATTCTTAAATTAAAGAAAATAAAGCATTATTCTTCTATCATTTAATTTATTAAAAATGTTAATACAAAGTTGAAATCACTTAAAAAGGAGGGACATAATAAATAGTATTTTATTAATATTATTTATAGAAAATATGAAAAAACTAATTCCTATCTTAATAGCATTATTGCTTATTGGTGGACGTTCTAATAATAATACAAATTCAATAATTAATAATCTTCTAACTAACGATGAACTAATATCTAATACAACTGATGTTATATCAAACAAAAAAGCTTCAGCCATAACAAATTTAAACAAGGTTGAAAAAGTTGAAGGAAATGGTGAAACATGGCCTAAAGAAATTCAAGATTTAATCGACAAAGTATTGATTAATGATAAAGAATCAGATACAATACCTAATCTTTTTATTGATGCTGATTGCTATAGCGGAGAATATTATGAAAATTCAAATGATAAAATTGAAAAAAGCACAAGTATTATTTGTGAAAATTCAACTTCATTTTCATTACTTGAATGTCTTAAAATAATGAAAGAATCAATTATTCCACTTCAGGAAGCAAAATTTATAATTGATGATTCCAAATTCGCACAGAAAGCAATTCTTTATGCAAGTCGGAAGATTAAATTAAATGAAAGTATAATTATTAAAATGAATTTAAAAGAAATAGATAATGAAAATTCTACAAATAATCATTTTTATGGATTTGAGATAATGTTCAGCTATTTGAAGCCTCTTGCTACAAATGGATGGCATTGTACTTACAAGGCAGAATGGCCAACAGATGACATCATAGAACTTGTTGGAAAAGATATTCCTCATCCTGATATCGATTATACCAATATCTCTTTCTATGGTGGATTTAATACATTAAAACTTATAAATAATGATAGCGAAACTAACTATTTAGAATGTTATTTTATTTCATTAATAGGCACAGAAGATTCAACAATAAATTCATATATACAACAATTAGAAACCGCTTATTGGAAAGCATCTTATTTTGAAGGAGGCGGTTATGGATTTAATATGTTAAATCAAATTACTATTGAATTCTTCTATTTAGACCAATCTGGATATAGAGGATTATCTTTAATAATTTATGTTAACAACCCTTCATATGTATTTACAAAAAGTGAATCTTGGCCAGAAGTAGCAAATTACTTACCTGCTTATACTCAAGAAAATACAACATTAAGTTACTATTTTGCTCATATTGAAAATGAACAAATTGGTATTGTCGTTAGCGGTGTTTTAAATAATGCAGATGAATTATATGCAAAACAATTAACTTCTGAAGGATGGTTAATTACTAAAGAAATAGATAACGATACAAACAAAGAATACTATTTAGCATCTCGTGAATCTTATGGCAAATATAAATTCTATATAAGTAGTTATCCTGAAGCTGGTATTTCTTTATATATTCAAAGTATCAATTATTAATTTTCATTTACTAAATAATACATTAAAAGATGGGAATGTATTCCCTCTTTTTTTAATAATCAACTTTCTGTTGCATTTACTTTGTCTATTAACGGATAAGTAGAAAAAACATAGTAATTGTTTTAAAAATAAAGTAAGCGTATAATTATATGTAAGCCCTTTTATTAAGGAAAAAATTAAAAATTTAAAAGAAAGGAAAAATAATATTGAAAAATATTAATTAAAAAGGATTTATGAAAAAAAGAATTCTTATCTTAGCGATGTCCCTTCTTATAGGAGGATGTGCTGGTAATAATAATCCTTCAGCTGATATTAATACCACAAATTCATCTATAACAAGTACAATCCCTATCACAACAAATGGTGAAATAACTTCTAATAACACACCTACTAGCACTATCACACCAAGTACACCTACCCCAACTACAACTACTCCTAGCACACCTACTCCTAGTACTAGTATAAGTGGTTCAAGTTCTTCAACTACAATTACAGTTCCAATGCTTACTAAACCATCTTTAATAATCGACAATGAAACTGGAGTTGTATCTTGGAATAGCATTGCAAATGCCACTCACTATAATTACATTATTAATGATGGTGAAATGAAAACTACAACCTCAACTACTTTACTATTAAATGATAAAAGTAATATTAGTGTTCAAGCCGCTAGTAGCGAAAGTGTTAGTAAATGGAGTGATGCAGTAACTTATTACAATACAAACGATGTTGTAATTGACTATAAACCGGATATAAAAGTATACTTCCATAACACCGACTATGAACCTTTATCCTTAAAAGCAGGAGATTTAGTTACTAAGCCCGCTGATCCAATAAAAGAATTTTCAACTTTTGATAACTGGTATAGTGATCCATTCCATGAATGCTTATTTGATTTTACAAAGCCGGTTTATGAAAGCACTATTGTTTATGCATCATTTAACAAAGACACTATTATTAATGATGTTTATTTTTGGATTAAGGCTAATAATCTAATTACAAGTGCGACTCAAAAATACTATGATCCATCTGATTGGAAATTTATTCCTCTACAAAGAAATGAAAAACAATCAGAATTTATTGAATATAAGGCAACGATTTCAGTTACAGGTACTTCTGAGGATGACAAAGCAGCATTTGTAATTATGGATGGATTCTCCGCTGATAGTGGACGAAATTATTTTAAAGATAATGGTAGTGATTTTAAAATAAGCGAAGATGGTATTTATGATATTTACTTTTCTGCAGAACATGAATATTCCAAAAATGTTAATGCTTATATTGTTAAATCTAACAATACCGCTTCAACTAAAGATGCAATAGTAGTAAATAAAACATTATCCACACCTGCTGTAAATATTGATAGTGAAAACAATATCGCTCGATGGGATGAAATTAGTAACGCTACTGAATATGAAATTATACTTAACAATTTAGCACCTATTAAGACTAGCAATAATTACATATCGCTAGAAAAGAGAACTCATATCAGTGTTCGCGCCTTAAATGATGATAATACTTCATCTTGGAGTATTCCAAAAGCAAATATTAATTATATTTATGAAAGTAAACCAGATAAAACTTATGCCTATGTTTATTTCTTAGATTCAAACTTAGACTCAATTAAAGTTAATATTAATCAAGAAATAACCGCTCCTGAAGATAATCCAACATTTGAAGGAGCAACATTTGAAGGATGGTATTTAGATATCGCTTTGCAAGAAAAAGCAACCTTTCCATATAAAGTTACTGATAATATCGTTTTCTATCCAAAATGGTCATATGAAGAAAATATCTTTACCAAAGAATATTATGTACTAACCGATGAAAGTGGAAATCGTGTTGGTGGATTAACTTGGAATACTGATAACTATGATTATTATGAATATGAAACAGATAATTTAAAATTAACCGCAAATGCAGAATATTATATTAAACGCACTAATGATGATTCTAAATCATGGGGACCATATACTGTTAAATCTAATGGAGGATATAAAATCTACTTTTCAGAAGAACATTTATGGGCGGTTGGAACAGAAAAAGAACGCAATATTTATATTCAATCAACTGATGTTAATATTTATTTCACAAATAACAAACATTGGTCAGGAACAATCTATGCTTATACATGGAATAAATCATCTAACACTCCAAATGTTAGTTGGCCAGGTGAAGCAATGGAAGAAGTTAAAACTAATAGTTATGGAGAAACAATTTACAAAATCCAAGTTAATTTAACTGAATACGATATGATTATATTTAATAACCATAATAACAATCAAACCGTTGATATAAGTTTAAGCGATGCATATGATGGCCTTGGCTACTATGTATCTGGTGGAAGCGGTAAATCATGTACTTGCTCTACATATAAATTCGAATAGGAGAAAATAAATATGAAAAAAATACTTCTATTAAGTACAATACTTCTTATAGCAAGTTGTACCCCTAATGAATTAAATGTTAATAAACATAATCTAAATATTGGACAAAAAGAGACAACAACGATTAAAACCTATAAAAATGTCATTATGTTTATTGGTGATGGCATGGGACCTAATCATGTTGAAGCTGGAGGTATTTATTTAGGTGAACCACTTGTATTTGATAAAATAGATGAAAATTGGAATTATCATGCTTATTCAAACACCGATTCATTAACTAGTAATGGCTATACCTTAGATACTACAAAAAGCTTAACTAAGCCAGAAGAAAATCCTTCTTTATACGATGGAACCCCTTCTCCATATGGAGGTTCTAATCTTGGTCAAAGCGGTGTTATGACCACTTATACCGATAGTGCTGCCGGCGGAAGCGCCCTTGCATGTGGAGAAAAATTTGTAAATTCACAAATTGGATTAGACATATTTGGTAATCCGGTAGAAAATTTAGTTGAAATAGCTCATGGGTTAGGAAAAAAAACTGGTGTCTTATCTAGTGATAACATTACCGGTGCCACTCCAAGTGATTTCTTAGTTCATGTCGCTAATAGACATTTAAAAGATGAAATAATAAAAGGCGCCGCTAAAAGTGATGCTGATCTTATATTAACGCAAATTGAAAAAACATATAAAAACAATCAAGATGAATATGAATCTTTATTTAAAGAAAATGGATTTGATATCGCTTATGATAGCAAATCATTAAATAAAGAATCTTCCAAAATATTAGGCTTATTCCCTGGCGTAATGGCATCGAAAGATCCACGTGCTCCAACTCTTGCTGAATTAACCGCATTCTCTTTAGATTATTTAGATAATGATGAGGGATTCTTCTTAATGATTGAAGGCGCAAATATCGATAAAGATAGCCATTCAAATCAAACTCGAGAAATGATGAGAGAATTAATTGGGCTTAATAACGCTGTTAAAGTTGCTGAAAATTGGGCTTCCACACGCGATGATACATTAATTATTGTTACAGCCGATCATGAAACTGGTGGTTTATATTACGATAGAGAAAATGCTACACAAGATACTATTCTTGATGATATTAAATGGTTAACACAAAATCATTCTCGTACTCGTGTTGATATCGCAATTAGAGGGGATATCAGTGCCTTTATAAATAAATATGAAGATAGATTTGATGAATTAGAAGGAATCCCTTATTGGGATAATACTGATGTATTTAAACTATGTGCTTCATATTTAGGAAATAGTAGATATATTCTATAATTATCAATTAAGGATGCAGAAATGCATCTTTTTTTTTATTTAATAAAAAATCCTCTTTTGCAAAGTGATGATGATATTGGTAATTAAAATCAAAAAATGA
>CAZZGL010000059.1:0-7623 GCA_964654155.1 uncultured Staphylococcaceae bacterium
GTTTTATTTGTAGTTGTTTTTGAGAAGGTGTAAAATAATACGCGGTTATGATTAGGAGTGATTAACATGGCAACATTAGAAATTAAAGACCTTCATGTGTCAGTTGAAGAAAAAGAAATATTAAAAGGTGTATCGCTTGTTTTGCATGAAAAAGAAACATTAGCGTTGTTAGGACCTAATGGGCATGGAAAATCAACATTACTTGCGGTTATTATGGGAAATCCGAAGTATAAAGTTACTTCTGGTTCAATTACGCTTGATGGAAAAGATGTTTTAACAATGAGTGTTGATGAACGATCAAGAGCGGGATTGTTTTTAGCATTCCAATATCCAAGTGAAGTTCCAGGCGTAATTAATGCAGACTTTTTAAAAGCGGCAATGAACGCAAGAAGAGAAAAACCAATTTCACTTTTTCAATTTTATCGTGCTCTAGAAAATGCTTCTAAGGAAATGAAGATTCCAATGGATATGGCTAATAGATCGTTGAATGAAGGATTTTCTGGTGGAGAAAAGAAAAGAAATGAAATACTACAAATGCTTCTATTAAAACCGGCATTTGCTATGCTTGATGAAATTGATTCAGGATTAGATGTTGATGCATTACAAACTGTAGCAGAAGCTATTGTAAAATTAAAAAAAGAGACAGAAATGAGCTTTTTAGTAATTTCTCACTATGCAAGATTATATGATTTAATTAATCCAACAAGAGTTGCGGTTATGGTTAATGGTCGAATCGCAGTTGAAGGCGGACCTGAAATTATTAAGCGAATTGATGAAAACGGCTATGAATGGATACGAACAGAATTAGGTATAAAAATCGAAAAAGAAGATGTGGAAATGAATGAACTTTCAATTGGTACCTGCGCCACAAAAGAAATTATTAAAGGTGGAAAATAATTATGGAACGGAATCTAGTGATAACATCAACAGAATCCTATTCTTTTTTAGATAACTCATATGTTAAAATCGACTGGAATATCGATAATAACTTAAGAGAATTAGTATTTAAAGAAAATTCGGTTATTGATTTATTAGAAATCGATAGTCCAAAATGCGATTTGGTTTATGTGATTGAAAAGAATACTACTTTAAATTTATCTATTTCTTCATTAAATTCGGCTTTTAATTCAAATCGTAAATTCATTTTGAATGAGAATAGTAGTGTTATTGTAGCTTGTGCGGACTTTACTGTTGGCACTAAAAAGGAAGAATTCTCTTTTGATCTTCAAAAAGAGGGAGCTTCTGTTAAAATTCATTTAGCAACATTAAGCGCGGAAAATGATAAAAAAGAGTTTTCTGTTTCGTTTATTCATAATGCGAAAAACACTTATGCAGAAATGAATAATTATGGCGTTTGTATTGAAAATTCGAAATTAATTTTTTCAGGTATTGGACATATTAGAAAGGGTGCAAAAAACGCTAAAACTCATCAGAACGCTAAGATAATGGTGTTTGATTCTTCTTGTCAAGCTTTTGCCAATCCAATTTTAAAAATCGATGAAAATGAAATTGAAGCATCGCACGCTGCAGCTGTTGGTAGAGTTAATGATAATCATTTATTTTATTTGACATCTCGTGGATTAAAAGAGGATGTTGCAAAGCAACTAATTACTTTAGGATACTTAAAGCCAATTTTGGCGTATTTTGATGAAGATATGTCCGCTTCTATTTCATCGTGTATGGAGAGGAGAATGAAATAATGGATATTAAAGAAATAAGATCCCATTTTCCAATGCTTAATAGTAATAAAACTATGCAGAACCATACTTTAGTGTATTTAGATAATGCTTCTACGACGTTTAAACCACAATGTGTAATTGATGCAGTTGCCGATTATTATTCAAATTACAGTGTTAATTCTCATCGTGGAGATTATGATTTAGCGCATGAGGTTGATACTAAATATGAAGAATCACGTCAAGTTGTTGCTGATTTTATACATGCAAGAAAAGAAGAAATTATTTTTACATCAGGCACTTCTATGTCGATTAATTTGGTGGCGTATGGATATGGTATTAAGCATTTAACTTCTGATGATGAAGTATTATTAACACAAGCGGAGCATGCTTCAAATGTTCTTCCTTGGTTTCATGTTCATGATGTAACTGGTTGTTCGATAGGATATATTCCTCTAGATGAAGAAGGAAGATTGACCCCAGAAAATGTTGAAGCATCTATAACTTCAAAGACTAAAATTATTTCAATTGCGCATGTTACAAATGTTTTAGGATATGTTGTGGATGTAAAAAGAATTTGTGAAATTGCGCATAAATATGGAATTATCGTCGTTGTTGATGGCGCACAAAGTGTTCCACATCAAGTAACTGATGTTATTGATTTAGATTGTGATTTTTTAGCTTTTTCAGGTCATAAAATGTGCGGTCCAACTGGAATCGGTGTCTTATATGGAAGATATGATTTACTTAAGGATATGGATCCATTGATGTCAGGTGGCGGAATGAATGCTAGATTTGATATGTGTGGTGAAGTTTCTTTGTTATTGCCACCATATAAATTTGAGGCAGGAACACAAAATATTGCTGGTGCGATTGGATTAGCAAGTGCAATTAAATTTTTAACTTCGATAGGTATGGATAATATTAATAGAAGAGAAAAAGAATTAAGAAAGTACGCAATTGAACGATTAAGCGAAGTTGAAAATATCTATATATACAACAAAAATGCAGAAGCGGGAATTATTACATTTAATTATGAAGGTGTATTTGCCCAGGACTTAGCGACACATTTAAATGCTAAAGGTATTTGTGTTAGAAGTGGTCAGCATTGTGCAAAAATATTAATGGACTTTTTAAAGTGTCACGCTACAGTGCGGGCTAGTTTGTATTTTTATAACACAAAAGAAGAAATTGACGCTTTAGTAGAAGCGGTAAAGACAGGAGGCGACTTTTTAGATGCCTATTTCAATTAATGGAGCGATAATGAGACAAATAATAATGGATCATTATGAGCATCCTCGTAATAAAAGAGAACCAGAAAATAAAGAAGATTATAAAAAAATACATATGGATTCAGCATCTTGTATAGATGATATTTATGTGTATTTAAAAGAAGAAAATGATGTAATAGTTGATGTTTGTTTTACCGGTATTGCTTGCACGATTGCTACTGCTTCAACATCGATAATGACAGAACTTGTTATTGGTAAGAAAAAGGAAGAAGCATATTATATCATTCAACAATATCAAAATATGATTAATGAACAAGAATTTGATGATGAAGTGTTGGATGAAGCGATTGTTTTTATTAATACTTCTAAACAAGCATCGCGTATTAAATGCGCAACAATTGGATGGAACGGATTAAAGTACCTTCTCGATGGTAAGGAGGAAGCTGAATAATGAAAAAAGAAAAAGTTTTGCCTACTGAAGATTATAAATATGGGTTTAAAAATGATGATGTGTCAATTTTAAAAACTGATAAAGGACTTAATGAAGAAATAATTAGAGCTATTTCTTCTTATAAAAACGAACCTGAATGGATGTTAGAATTTCGTTTAAAAGCATATAAAGCCTTCTTAAATTTACCTTTTCCAAATTATGGTCCTGATTTATCATTTTTAGATTTTGATTCGTATACTTATTTTATTAGACCGAGTGAAAAAGTTGAAAAATCTTGGGATGAAGTTCCTACTACAATTAAGGAAACTTTTGAAAAACTTGGAATTCCTGAAGCTGAACAAAAATATCTTGCTGGGGTTTCGACTCAATATGAAAGCGAAGTTGTTTATCATAATATGCTTAAGGAAGTTCAAGATAAAGGTGTTATTTTTTTAGATACTGACTCGGCATTAAAAGCGTGTCCAGAACTATTTAAAAAATATTTTAATAGTGTTGTTCCTTATGCGGATAATAAATTTGCAGCTTTAAATGGTGCCGTCTGGTCTGGGGGATCGTTTATTTATGTTCCAAAGGGCGTTAAACTTGAGAAGCCACTCCAATCATATTTTAGAATTAATAATGAAAAAAGTGGACAATTTGAAAGAACATTAATCATTGTTGATGAAGGTGCAGATGTTCATTATGTTGAAGGATGTACCGCTCCAACATATTCTAAAGAATCTCTTCATGCTGCAGTGGTAGAAATTGTTATTTTACCTGGAGGTAAATGTCGTTATTCAACCGTACAGAACTGGTCTAATAATATTGTTAATTTAGTTACTAAAAGAGCTGTTTGCTTTGAAAATGCTCAAATGGAATGGATCGATGGTAATATCGGTTCTCAAGTAAATATGAAATATCCTGCTTGTATTTTAAAAGGAAGAGGAGCTAGAGGAACATGTATTTCTGTAGCGGTTGCGGGAAAAGGTCAATTCCAAGATGCTGGAGCAAGAATGATTCATTTAGCTCCAGAAACATCATCGACAATTATATCAAAATCGATTGTTCGAAATGGTGGTGTTGCTAATTATCGAGGTAAAGTTTTACATGGCCCAAATGCAACAGATTGTCGAAGTCATGTAGAATGTGATACTTTAATACTTGATGATATTTCCTGTTCTGATACTATACCGAGTAATGTTATGCAAAATGATGAATCTTATATAGAACATGAGGCTACTGTATCGAAAATATCTGATGAACAATTATTTTATTTAATGTCTAGAGGTATTTCTGAAAAGGATGCAACACAAATGATTATCATGGGATTTATTGAACCGTTTTCAAGAGAATTGCCAATGGAATACGCTGTCGAATTAAATCAATTAATTAAATTAGATATGGAAGGCAGCGTGGGCTAATATGAATCAATATGATGTAATTGTTGTCGGTGGTGGTCATGCTGGTATGGAAGCGGCTTTGGCTTCTGCACATATGGGGGCAAAAACGCTTTTAATTACATTGAATATTAAAATGATGTCAAATATGCCATGTAATCCTTCAATAGGAGGATCGGCAAAAGGTGTTGTTGTGCGTGAAGTTGACGCACTTGGCGGCATGATGGGCATAGGTGCTGATCATGAATATTTACAAATGAAAATGTTGAATACTGGAAAAGGACCTGGAGTTCAATGCTTAAGAGCGCAAGCAGATAAAATTACATATCCAGCATTTATGCAAAATTTAGCTTTGAATTGTGATAATTTAAAGGTTCTTGAAGGCATGGTTGTGGCTCTACTTCACGATGACAGTCATGTTTTTGGTGTTAAACTTCAAGATGGAAAAGAAATTACTTCTTCTGCAGTGATTTTAACAACAGGAACATATATGGAATCACAAATATTGGTTGGTCATACATCTAGAAGTGCCGGTCCAGATGGAGAAAAACCATCTTTAGGTCTAAGTCCATTTTTGTCAACTATGGGGATTAAATTATTTAGACTTAAAACAGGTACTCCTCCAAGAATTAAAACAGATACTATTGATTTTTCTAAGGCTCAAAAGGAATATGGAACTGATGCAGAACTTGCGTTTTCTTTTGAAACTAATACATATAAGCCGTTAAAAGATCAGGTTCTTTGTTATTTAATCTATACAACAGAAGAAACACATCGTATTATTAGAGATAATCTTCATGAATCGGCAATGTATGGTGGAATGGTACATGGTGTCGGTCCAAGATATTGTCCAAGTATCGAAGATAAGATAGTTCGTTTTAGTGATAAACCTAGACATCAACTTTTTTTAGAACCAGAATCAATATATATGAATTCGACATATTTACAAGGATTCTCAACTTCAATGCCTGAACATGTTCAAGAAAAAATGATTAGATCATTACCTGGACTTGAAAATTGTGAAATTTTAAAGTATGCGTACGCGATTGAATATGATGCAATTGAGCCACTTGAATTTGATGCAACATTGATGGTTAAAAAATGGCCAGGACTTTATGGTGCAGGTCAAATTGTTGGTACTTCAGGTTATGAAGAAGCCGCTGGTTTAGGCTTAATGGCGGGTATTAATGCAGTATTAAAAATAAGAGGAAAAGAACCATTTATTTTAAGAAGAGATGAAGCGTATATTGGAGTAATGATTGATGATTTAGTAACAAAAGGCACTAAAGAACCATATCGTTTATTATCATCACGGGCAGAATATCGTCTTTTATTAAGGCATGATAATGCTGATTTAAGGCTGACAGAATATGGATATAAACTTGGTCTTATAAGTGAAGAAAGATATAAAAAGTTTATTAATAAGAAAAAAATCATCGATGAAATATTGAATATTTTAAAATCGACTTATATAGGCGCAAACGAAAAAGTTCAAAATTATTTAGCTTCTTTAGGATATGACTCTATTAAGGGTGGTATATTAGCTTTTGATTTTTTAAAAAGACCTTTTGTAACTTATAAAGGTTTACAAAGTTTAATTGATGAATTAAAAGATTTGAATTTAGATAATGAAGGAATTCATCAATTAGAAATTATGGTTAAGTATGAAGGTTATATTGAAAAACAAATAAAAGAGGCAGAAGAGGCTAAAAAATGGGAAGAAGAACTAATTCCAAATGATTTTGATTACATTAATATGGATGGATTAGCTTTAGAAGCAAGACAAAAGTTTAATGAAATTAAACCTAGAACTGTTGGACAAGCAAGTAGAATCAGTGGTGTAAATCCATCGGACATATCGATTTTATTATTTAATATAAAACGGAGAAAGAAAAATGAATTGGATTGAATTTAGAAATAATATTGATGCTTTAGGAATTAATATTAGTGATGAACAAATTAATCAGTTTAAAATATATTTGTCTTTGCTTGTTTCATGGAATGAAAAGATGAATTTAACGGCGATTATTAATGAAGAAGAGATAATTGAAAAGCATTTTTATGATTCGATTTATTCCGCAAAAGAATTTGCTTATGATGATCAATCTTTACTAGATGTTGGTAGTGGGGCTGGTTTTCCAGGCATTCCTTTAAAAATTATTTTTCCTAATTTATTTGTGACTTTGCTTGAACCTACAAATAAAAGAGTTACTTTTTTAAATGAAGTGATTAAGGAATTAAATTTAAAAGGAATTGTTACTGTCAATAAAAGAGCGGAGGATTATGTTAAAGAAGTCCGAGAATATTATGATATTGTTACTGCAAGAGCGGTTGCAAATATGCAAGTACTAATGGAGCTTTCGATTCCTTTACTTCGTGTTGGTGGAACTTTTATTGCTTTAAAAGGTTCTAAAGGAATGATTGAACATGAAGAATCAAAACAAGCACAAAATGAATTAAATATAGAATTAATTAAAGTACAAACATGGTCTTTAGATTTAGGAGATAAGCGTATTAATTTGTATTATACAAAGAAAAGGGAAACTTTATTAAAATATCCACGTCCTTATGGAAAAATTAAAAAGAAACCTTTATAGCTTTTGTGTTGGACTTTAGTATGGAGTAAAAAAATGAATAAAATTATTGCTATTGCTAATCAAAAAGGTGGAGTTGCTAAAACTACTACCTCTATTTCACTTGCTTCCTCTTTGGTAAGCTTAGGTTATAAAGTTCTTTTAGTAGATCTTGATCCACAAGGCAATGCTTCTAGAGGTGTTGGTGTAGATGTTTCTTTGCTTAACAAAACAATTTTTGATGTACTAATTGGAAAAAAAGATATAAATCGTATTATTAAACATACTGCGATGAAAAACTTAGATATTGCTCCT
>CAZZGL010000060.1:0-7480 GCA_964654155.1 uncultured Staphylococcaceae bacterium
TCCACTCTTAAAGTCTCTAAAACAACAAGCACAGCTGACAACATGTTATAATCTGAGTCATCTAATTTCTCTATATTACGATTAATATAGTTTTCAAATTGTCGTTGTAGATTGGCTATGTTAAGTTCCATGATTTGATTCCTCCGTGAATAGGGAATAAATTCCCTGTCTAAAGAAATAATAATCCAATTTATTCCCTATTTCAAGAATTAATGTGGAAAATTTTCTACAATAAAAATGGGAAGTGAAAAAATGTCTTTAAAAAATTGTAGAGAAAATGCAAATATATCAATTAAAGAAATTACGAAATTATTAGGAATTGACAGAAAAACTTATTACAATTGGGAAACAAAACAAAAAGATATACCCTCAAGTATGCTAATTAAACTAGCTGATATTTTTTCATGTTCATTAAATGAATTATTAGATTATAATCAACCAAAAGAGTGTTATTTATCTCAAAAAGATATAGAAGAAATAAAATCATTATTAAAAATGATAGACAACAAAATTGAAAATAAAAATCACTAGCCATGTTCCTTCCAGAGCATGGCTTTTAAAAATCATAATTTCATCTAAATAAAGTAAGTTATACTACTATGTAAGTTTAATGTATTGTATATATATGTAATGTAGTAGTAATCAGGGTTATTAGGGATTTGATGCTTTTTTAACTTTTTACAACGCAAAAAACACGGAGCGTTTTACTCCGTTTTCTTGATACATTTTTGATACAAAGCATAGTAAAGTTATTAATTTTACTATTTTAATAAATTAATACAATACAAATTTATTTTAAGAAATAATTGGCGATTATTTCTTAACTATTGTGTCAAAATGATTCTCATTGCCTGCACCATGATGTATATATTAGTTCGACAGAATCGAACTTTTTTTATTTTTAATAACTTATATTAATAAAAAATTAATTAGTTAAGGATTAAAATTAAAAAAGCGAATCCTTTACCTTTAAAAAAGGTGTGTAAATAATAAACCACTACACACCCTCAATAATTTAAATAATAATATATTATATTTCCTAAGCAATACTACTTAATAATCATACTTGGTTCAGTCATTTCAGCAGGTATTTCTTCACCAAGTAAAGAAATAATTGTTGGAGCTATATTCGACAATTTTCCATCTTTTCTTAAAGTTACACCAGGTAAATTAATTGAAAATGGAACAAGACTTGTTGTATGTGCAGTAAATGGTTTATCCTCATCATCCAAAATCATTTCTGCATTTCCATGATCCGCAGTTATCATCAATACAGCATCATGTTCTTCAACCCATTTTATTATTCTTCCACAACATTCATCAACGGTTTCAACCGCTTTAACAACAGCGTTAGCAACCGCAGTATGTCCAACCATATCACAATTTGCAAAATTTAAAATTACAACATCAAAGTTATCATTATTTAAAGCATCTAATAACTTATCAGTAACCTCATATGCAGACATTTCTGGTTGCAAATCATATGTTGCAACTTTTGGTGAATTAACTAAAATTCTTTTTGAATTATTTAACTCTGGCTTAGTAACGCCATCATAATTAACAGTTCCATCAAAAAAGAAAGTTACATGAGCATATTTTTCTGTTTCTGCAATTCTTAATTGACGATACCCTTTATCCGCTAAAAATACACCTAAAACATTATCTAATTTTGGAAGTGAAAAAGCTATTTCTCCTCTTACAGAATCAGCGTATTTCATGGTACTAACAAAGAAAATGTTATTTAAAATATGTTTTGGAACATATGCTTTGTAAGCAGGTTTCCCCTCTGCATTTAAAGCAGGATTTTCATAATAATAAGGATTTGTAATCATTGTACCAATTTGAATTGCTCTATCAGGACGGAAATTCATAAAAATAACTGAATCATTATCACCAATAGTGCCATCTACACCTTCATGGAAATGTGGAATAATAAATTCATCGCTTGGATCTTTACCTGTCGTTGGCAAATGTTCATATTGATCTTTGAAAAATTGTCTAAAATCCTTAAAACTTGGTCCATCGTGATCAACCATCAAGCGATAAGAAATATCATTTCTATCTAAATTTTTATCACGATCCATAGCATAATAACGACCATGAATATCCGCAAGTTCACCTACACCGATTTCATTCATTACGCTCACAATTTTTTCAATATATTCAGCTCCACTTTGAGGATCAACATCTCGTCCATCCATAAAGGCATGAACATACACTTTAGTTAATCCATTTGCTTTTGCCATTTTTAACATAGCAATAACATGTTCTAAATGGCTATGAACACCGCCATCGCTCATAAGACCCATTATATGCAATTTAGAATTATGTTTTTTCACATGTTCAATTGCATTTAAATAACTTCTGTTACTAAAAAAAGAGCCATCTTCGACTGCTTTATTAATTAAAGTTAACGATTGATAAACTATTCTTCCAGCACCTAAATTTAAATGACCAACTTCTGAATTTCCCATTTGTCCTTTTGGAAGACCCACAGCCATTCCTGATGCTTCAATTAATGTGGTTGGATACTTTTCCATATAGGAAATTAAATTAGGTTTTTTTGCTTTTAAAACTGCGTTACCATGTTCTTCTTTTCGATATCCAAATCCATCTAATATACATAAAATTATTGGTTTTTTCATTTTAAGAACCTCCCTTTTTCGTACTTAATTATAGCGATGTCTTTTATAAATGAAAAGAAAAACACAAAAAAATTCATTTAATAATACATATTGTTAATAAATTTTAATAATCACCTATATATTTTTTGACATTGTCTTATATTTGACATACTATATATTTTGTAATAAAATATATAAAAGGAGGGAGTTATATGGCAAAAAAACCTATTATTGCATTAATTTACGATTTCGATAAAACTCTCTGTACTGATGACATGCAAAACTATAGCTTTATACCTAATTTAGGTCTTGCTCCTAATGAATTTTGGGGTGAAACAGCTAAATTATCAGAAAAATATCATGTCGAAAGAATCTTATCATACATGTATATGATGATTAAAAAATGTAAAGAAAAAAATATTCCATTAACTAGAAGTTATTTAAACTCACTAGGCAAAGATATCGTTTTTTTTAAAGGCATTGAAACTTGGTTTAAAAGAATAAATGATTTTGGTGAATCATTAGGATTTAAAATCGAACATTATATCGTTTCATCAGGAACAAAAGAAATAATTGATGGTTGTAAAATCGCTAATGAATTTAAAGCGATTTTTGGATGTGAATTCTTATACGATGAAAATGGTGAAGCTATTTGGCCAAAGAATTCAATCAATTATACTGCAAAGACACAATATTTCTTTAGAGTTTCTAAAGGAGTGTTTGATATAAGAGATGATGAAAGTGTTAATGAAAAAACTGAAGAAAAACGCATTCAAGCTTCAAATATTATTTATTTTGGCGACGGAATGACTGATATTCCCTTTATGTTACTAGTTAAGAATTCTGGAGGTCATTCAATTGCTATCTATCAAGAAGGAAAGAAAGAAAAAGTCAAAGGATTATATGATGATGGTCGTGTAAATTTTATTAGTTTAGCGGATTATAGCAAAAACAGCGATCTAGAAAATGTCGTTAAACTAATAATTCAAAAAATAGCTTTAAATAATCAACTATCACTAAAAGAAGAAAAACTATATACAAAAGAAAAATAGACTAAGGCTCTTTAGAGCCTTTTTTTATTGTATTTCATTATCAATGGTGATATTATCTAATTGTTTATGGAGGTAAATAATTATGAACATTGCGCTTATTTTAGCGGCCGGAAATGGAACTAGAATGGGAAACAATACCATTCCTAAACAATTTTTAGAAATATATAACAAACCGATTGTTGTTCATACAATTGAACAATTTGAAATGCATTTTGATATAGATGAAATTGTTGTTGTCACTAAAAAAGAATACATTGACAAAATTAAAATTTGGATTCGTCAATACGATTTATCAAAAGTCCATCATGTTATTGAAGGTGGAGATAGCCGACAAATATCTGTTTATAACGGTCTTAAATGCATAGAAGAATTTGCTAATAAAGATGATATTGTACTAATTCACGACTCTGCTCGACCATTAGTTAATCATCGAATTATTACAGACAATATTAATGGTGCTAAAACTTATGGCGCTGTTGATACCGTCATTCCATCTTCTGATACAATCATTCATTCAAAAGATGGCATTGTAATCGATGATGTTCCACTTAGAAAAGAATTATTCTTAGGACAAACTCCTCAATCATTTAAAGTTGATTTAATTATTGCTGCGCATGAATACGCAAATAAAAATAACATTACTGAAGCAAGTGATGATTGTCAATTAATAAGACGTAATAATGGGACTATTCACCTTATTCAAGGCGACCGTTTAAACTTTAAAATAACTACATTTGACGATTTAATGATGCTAAAAGCATTACTTAAAATCGGACGGACTGAGGTGCAATAAGCATGTTCTCAACAACCTTTAAAATCGTCAAACCTGAACTCATTGAAGAATTTGTTGAAAACATCGAACCAAAAAACAATGAAGCAATTGTTAGAGTAGATAAACTTGCAATTTGTAAGGCAGATATACGTTATTATTTGGGGCATAGATCAAAAGATGTGTTAGATAAAAAATACCCTCTTACACCTATCCATGAATCGGTTGGTACAATAATAAAAGACCCAACTAAAAAATTTAAAGTTGGCGACCGTGTTATTTTGGTTCCAAATTTGATAGATGAAAGTAATTGTTTTACCTGTAAAGAAACTAGGTGTCAAGATTACGCGATAGATAAAAATTATTGTCCAAATGCAAAATTTGCAAGTTCTACATCCGATGGTTTTTTAAGAGAATATTTAACATATAACACTAACTTTCTTGTTAAATACGATAGCAGCATTAATCCAAAATACGCTGTTTTTTCCGAATTACTAAGTGTTGCAAATGCCGCAATAAGACGCGTTTCTGATTTTAATAATAAAAAAATTGCTATTTGGGGCGATGGTATTATGGCATATATGGTATATATCATTATCAATAAAATCTATCATTTGCCCGTTGTAATAGTCGGACTAAAAGATAGCAAATTAGCGTTATTTAAAGATGCTACAATAATTCATGCTGATAAAATGGATAAATCAGACTCTGAATTTAACATAATGTTTGAATGTGTAGGAGGTAAAGGTTCTGAATCCGCTATTAACTCAATGATCGACCACTCTTCTATCGGTTCAACACTTGTATTAATGGGCGTTAGTGAAGAACCAATTCATATTAATACAAGAAAAATTCTTGAAAAAGGAATATGTATTAAAGGCGTTACTAGGAGTTCTGTAAATGATTTTAACATTGTAGCCGAGTACATAAAAAAATCTGAAGTGATAGATGCTTTAAATCCATTAATTCTTTCAATAAAAACTATAAATGACACATCAGATATTTATGAAGTTTTTACTAAAGAAATAAGCAACACTGAATTAATTGGCAAAAATATTATGGAGTTTTAAAATGGAAAGTAAAAAATACGAAGCAGGACAAATCCATGAGGGAATGGTTACCGGTATTCAACCATATGGTGCTTTTATTTCATTTCCTAATGGTCAACATGGATTAGTACATATTTCAGAAGTTTCATCAAGTTTTGTTCACGATATTAACGATTATTTTCAAATCGGACAAAATATTCGTGTTAAAATAATCGACATAGATGAAGAAAAAAATTTTCTTCGTCTATCATTAAAACAACTTTTTGAAAGAGAGCGTCAAGTTATTAGAAGACCTATTTCTTCAAAAAGAAAATTAAAAATTATTGATAACAAAAAAGAATTTCAAATTCTCGCCGATCATTTATCAAATTGGATCGAAGAGGCATATTTAAGGGAGGAAAAGAGAAAATGATTAAATTAGACTTAACACACACTAACATCAATTTAGACTTTAATAGCTACGCTAACGATGTAAAAAGAGTTCACGAAATGATTGAAAACAAAACCGGAGAAGGAAATGATTTTTTAGGTTGGACTACATGGCCAACCGACTATGATAAAGAAGAATTAGAACGAATTATTTCTGATGCGAATTATGTTCGTAATAACTTCGATGTTCTCGTCGTTTGTGGAATTGGTGGTTCATATTTAGGAGCAAGAGCGGCGATTGAAGCATTAAATGGATTATTTAAAAATGATAAATTAGAAATAATTTATATGGGACAAACTTTTTCACCAACATACATTGCACAAGTAATGGAATATTTAAAAAATAAAAACTTTGCCATCAATGTTATATCTAAATCAGGAACAACTACTGAAACTTCAATTTCATTCCGTTTATTAAAAGAATTATTAGAATCTAAAATCGGTAAAGAAGCCGCAAAAAAGGCTATTTATGCAACAACTGATAAAGAAAAAGGCGCTTTGAAAAAATTAGCTACTCAAGAAGGATATGCTACCTATGTATTACCTGATGATATTGGAGGTCGTTATTCTGTTTTAACCGCAGTTGGTCTTTTCCCAATTGCCTGCAGCGGCATCAATATTAAAGAAATGTTAGAAGGCGCAGCTGAAGCTCAACATCTTTATAACAATAGTGATATTAATAATAATATATGTTACCAATACGCTGTTTTAAGAGATTATTTCTACCGTCATGAAAAGAAAGTTGAAATGTTTGTTAGCTATGAACCTTCATTAACTCAAATTGGTGAATGGTTTAAACAATTATTTGGTGAATCAGAAGGAAAAGAGAAAAAAGGATTATTACCTTCATCAGTTACATTCTCAACTGATTTACATAGTATGGGTCAATATATTCAAGATGGTACACCTTTATTATTTGAAACAATTCTTTTTGTAAAAAATCCTTTATTAAATATTACTGTTCCTCATGATAATGAAGATTTAGATGGTTTAAATTATCTAGAAGGTAAAACATTATCATTTGTAAATGAAAAAGCTTTCTTAGGCACTTTAGATGCCCATTCAAATGATGGAAAAGTTCCAAACATAGTTATTTATGCCGATAAAATGGACGCTCATACACTAGGTCATCTCTTCTATTTCTTTATGCGTGCATGCGCAATGAGCGCATATTTATTGGATATTAATCCTTTTAATCAACCTGGCGTTGAAATTTATAAAAAGAATATGTTCCATCTTCTTGGAAAAAAAGGTTATTAATATACTAATTTAATTAAGCGGTCCATAATTATTACTTAATAAAATATTGAATAATTAATTATGGACTTTCTTTTTTTAATATCTTCAATTGAAAAACTTTGATAGTAATGTGAAATTAAATAGTTCTCATACAAAAACAAATCCCTAATATCGCAAATTAAAGAAAATACTATTTGTTTATTCTTAAAAAGGTTATTTATTATTTACATAAGCTCCTATCAACATTAACAAGCTCATTTTTTTCGTTAATTGAAAAAGTAAATGCAACAATAAAGAGGCAAAAACATCAAAAAAATA
>CAZZGL010000061.1:0-7352 GCA_964654155.1 uncultured Staphylococcaceae bacterium
ATCAAATTTAAGGAAAGGATAAGTACATATAAAGGATGATTATATAGTACTAGGAGATTAACTTATATGATAAATGATTTACTTTCTGACTTTGCAAGTTTAAACGTAGTTAACGCAATTGCTATTGGAGGATCAAGAGCAACAGAACTTTTTGATGAAAAATCAGATTATGATATATATATTTATTGCTCAAAGAAAATTGATCCATTAATTAGAAAAGAAATACTTAGTAAGTATTGTTTATATATGGAAATAGATAATTGTTTTTGGGAAAATGAAGATAATTGTGTATTAAATAATAATATTGATATAGATATTATTTATCGTAATATTAGTGATTTTAAAAAGGAAATAGAATCAGTAGTTAAGGACTTTCAAGCACTTAATGGATATACAACTTGCATGTGGCATAACCTTTTAACTTCTAAAATATTTTATGACCAAGATAACCAATTAACAAACTTAAAAGAAGAATATAGTATTCCATATCCTTTAGAGTTAAAAAATAATATTATTGAAAGAAATATAAAGCTTCTGTATAAATATTTGCCTTCTTATAATAAACAAATCCTAAAAGCGGTTAAAAGAAATGATTTGGTAAGCATATGTCATCGAACTGCTGCATTTATGGAATCATATTTTGATATCATTTTTGCAATTAATGAAATGACTCACCCGGGTGAAAAAAGACTTATATCAATATGTTTAGATAAGTGTAAAATATTGCCATTTAATTTTGAAAAGAATATTGAAAAGTTATATTTTGATTTATATAATAACCCTCAATATATTGAAGAAGACCTATTGTTAATAATTAATGAATTAAAAAAGATAATTTAATATGGCTATAAAAAAAGGACTGCTTTTAATTAGGCAATCCTTTTGTTAGTTATAAATCTACTTTTTCGTATTTTGTTAAATCTGGATATGTTTCAGTAAAGCTATATTTAATTGTGGTAGAGGATGCAATATTTTCTGTAAGAGATTCAGCATCTGCTTCACCAGTTTTTGAAGAAATAACAATTAAATAAGATTGAATTAAAGAAGTAAGTAAACCATCTTCAAATGAGAATTTTAAGGTTTCATCATATGAGGTTGAGGTGGCAATGCCTTCTAATTCAGCAGATTCGCTTGCGATAGCTTTAAATTCTCCTGAGAATGTATTTTCATTTTTTCCATTTGCAGAGACTAGTTTTATTTCAAATTTATCATAACCTTCAGTAAGATCACTATCATCGGAACCATTTATTATTTCAATATAATCTGAAATAATATCTAAAACATCGCAACCCGCTGAATAATAATATGCTTCATTTTCTTCATCTTTATCTTTGATACCTTGAGAATTTAAATAATCGATTGCATTTTGAAGAGCGATATCATCGGAAGCATAAGTTACTACTGAGTAACGATTCTTACCTGACATTGTGCCAACAGTGTAGAAATCTTTTCCATCAGCGTAACTATAAATTTCAATTATTTCTTCTTCGCCATTTGTATTAATATTTGAAAGTACGTGGAAATAACCAGTTGTAAAGTTGTATTCAACGACAGAAAGTGAAGTTGAAGTTGTGTTGTTAATTTCCTCAGCTGTTTCTGAGTCGTCATTACCTTCATAAGTATATTCTAGAGATACCTCTGAGTATATTGACATGGCATCTGGTACTTCAAATGAGCTACTATAGTTTGTAATATAAAGGTCATCAACGTAGCTTCCTAATTTTTCGGCATTAATAGTTCCGGCACCGCATGAACATAATAAGCATGCACCTGATAAAAGTGTTAAAATAGATTTTTTCATATTCTTTCCTCCCTCGCATTTAGCGAATAATAACAAAATGTTGTGTTTAAATTTAATATCATCGATAACATATTTAAACAATATTTGCGTTACTACTAACAATATATTGAAATGTTACACTTATAATAATAAAAAGTCAATTTTTTTAATAAAATGATAAAAAAACATGTGTTTATAAAGCGTTTCAATAGAAAATATTCAACTAATTATGAATTGCTTTTGCTTATATATTCAATGTCGAAATTAATAACCACAAAAACATTTCCTAATTTTGAAACTTCTTCTTGAATTTTATTTTTAATATCATCTTTTTTATTTTTCATATTAAAAGGAATTACACAATCGAAAATGATGTTTGTATGAGTGTCACCTTTAACAATTCGAAAATCATGGAAAGATAATGTTGGATAGTTTTGTTCAAAAATTGAATTAACATATTCACGATATTTAATTACATCTTGAGAATGAATATCGATAGGGTCCATATGAATAACTATTTCAATTTTATATTTCTCTTTGATTTTATGTTCAATATTATCAATTAAATCATGACTGGTATTTATATCTACTAGATTATCAACTTCAACATGTAGACTCATAAAACATGTTGTTGGACCATACATATGACAAATAACATCATGAGTTCCTAAAACGCCATCAAAAGTATAAATATCATCAATAATTGTTTTTACAAATTCATTATCTGGACCCACTCCAATTAGAGGATTGATGGTTTCAAAAATCATTTTAACTCCTGAAATTAAGATAAATACGGCAACAACTACACCCATTATACTATCTAAACTAATGTGATAGTTTCCAATTATAATATCATTAAAAATCATCGAAATAATCGTAGCTATTAAAATTGAAGAAGTCGATATTACATCATTGAGGGAATCAGAAGCGGTGGCTTGTAAAGGTAGTGAGTTAATAATTTTCCCGATTTTCTTATTAAATATTCCTTGCCATAATTTGATTAGTATTGATAGTACTAAAATAATTATGGTTATCATAGAAAAATTCATCGCTTTTGGCGTTGTTAATCCACTTATAAAGCCAGAAATGGATTCAATTAATAATTCAAAACCAATTATGATAATTATTATACTAACAAAGAGACTTGATATGTATTCGATCCTTTCATGACCATATGGATGATCTTTATCTGCCGGTTTGTTAGCAATACGAATACCTAATAAAGTAATTAATGAACTTCCCATATCAGTTAAATTATTAAAACTATCACCGATAATAGAGACGCTTCCTGATAGTATTCCAATTAGTAATTTAGCTATAAATAAGAATAAATTTGAAATTATTCCCACAATTGTGGCCATTTTTCCATGTGCGGTTCTTACTTTAGGATCATGAACATTTTTATAATCTTTAATAAATAATTTTCGGAATAAATTAACCATCATTAAGCACTTCCTTTGCTAGTTAGTATAGCATTAAATGAGAGTTAATAAAAAGAAAAAAAGACTATAAAAAGCCTTTTATTCATCAGTTGTTCCATAGATTCGATCACCGCAGTCACCTAATCCAGGACAAATATATGCATTTTCATTTAATTCACGATCTAAACATCCTATATATAAAGGTATTTCTGGATAAGCTTCTGCAAAAGCTTTAACACCTTCAGGAGCGGCAATTATACAAATAAAGGAAATATTTGTAACTCCATATTTCTTTAAAGTTTTAACTGCATCAATTGCGCTTCCTCCGGTTGCAAGCATTGGGTCAATTAAGAAAACATTACATTTTGTAATTGATTTTGGTAATTTACAGAAGTATTCAACTGGTTGATGAGTTTCTTCATTTCTATATAAGCCTAAATGTCCAACTTTGGCGTTTGGAACTAATTCTAACATACCATCAACCATTCCTAAACCGGCACGTAAAATTGGAACAAAGCATAAACCATTCGTATCCACAAGTGGTTGAATAGTTTTTTCAATAGGGGTGGTTATTTCAGCATCATAAGTATTGATATTCCTTAAGGCTTCGTAACCTTCTAAAATAGCAATTTCTTTGACTAATTGTCTAAAAACATTTGTTTCTGTATTAACATCTCTTAATTTAGCAATTTTGTGGACAATTAATGGGTGATTTAAGATTGTGACATTTGGATAATTATTTAGTTTCATGTGGTTACCTCCAAAACTTGATAATATGATACATTGATTTGAAAAAAAATAAAATACTAAAAATGGTTTTAATAGAAGTTTTGAATTAAAAATCATTCTTAACTTAACGTAATTGTGGTATTATAACTAAAGTTAGATACAGGAGAAAGAATATGAACATTTTAGTGGTAGTTGATATGCAAAATGATTTTTTAACAGGAACATTAAGAAATGAGGAAGGAATAAAAATTATTTCTAGTGTGGTTAATAGAATAAATGAATATAAAGAACAAGGAAATTTAGTTTTATCGACAAGAGATACTCATTTTAAAGATTATCTTTTAACTCAAGAAGGACATAAACTTCCTATTGAACATTGTATAAAAGGGACATTTGGCTGGGAAATTGAAGAAAATATTTCTAAGGCTTTAGGTGATTCTTTTATATTTGATAAACCAACATTTGGTTCAAGAGAATTAGGAATGTATTTATTAAATAAATTTGAAAATGAACAAAAAGATTTAGAAGTTGAATTTGTTGGTGTTTGTACAGATATTTGTGTTATCTCTAATGCGATGATTGTAAAAGCTTTTTTACCAGAAGCAAGAGTTATTGTTAATTCTTCTTTATGTGCGGGTGTGACAATCGAGTCGCATAACAATGCATTAAAAGCAATGGAAAGTTGCCAAATTGAAATTATTTAATTATTCGCCCATTTATTGGGCATTTTCTTTATAAAAAAACATCTACCCCAAATAAATATGGAGTAAATGTCATAAATGATTTTAGTCTTCTTCGTTGTCACTATTTATAATTTCTACTTGTATTTTTTCAACTGTAAATTCTTCCGCTTCTAAGACAGTAATTTGGAAATTAGCAAATTCAAATGTATCTCCTTTTGTAGCAAATCTTTCTAATTTTTCGGTTACCCAACCACTTACGGTTGTATAATCTGTTTCATATTCTTCATCATAACCGACTAAATCAAAGAAGTCATCGATATTCATAGAGCCATCAACAATATAAAGACCTTCTTCTTTTTCAACATATTCTTCTTCGATTTTATCGCTTTCATCCCAAATATCTCCAACAAGTTCTTCGATGATATCTTCCATAGTGACAATACCCATTGTTCCACCAAATTCATCTTTTATTATTGCCATATGTTGATGTTCGTTTTTTAAATCCTCTAATAATGAAGAAATTGATTTTGATTTATGAATAAACATTGGTTCAATCATTAATCGACGAACATTAATTTTATTACCTTTTAAACGTTCTTTTAATAACACTTTTGTGGATAATATACCAATTATATTATCTAATGAATCTTCATAGACAGGAATACGAGAATATAAGAATATTTCTTTAGAGGTGATTAATTCGTTAATGTCATCTTCGATATTAAAAGCAAAGACATCAACACGAGGAGTCATAATTTCATAGGCATCGGTGTCGGTAAAATCAATCGCTGATTTTAATAGTTCTCCAGTATCTTCATCAATTAATCCTTCTTCTTCGATTGTTTCTACCATTTCCATTAGTTCTTCGTCGGTAACAGAAGGCTCTTCAACATCTTTTTTTGGAAAAATATAAACAATACCTTTAACTAATAAGGAAATGCTTACTGTTATTGGATAGAAAATGTATTTAATTATTTGAATAGGCCAAGCAAATAGTTTTGATACTTGATATGATAAAGTGGTTCCGATATTTTTAGGAATAACTTCACCAAAGATAATTAAAATAATTAAAACAATTATTGAAGATAAAGTCGCTGCAGTTTCATTACTAATTGCATTATTTTCGGCGAATAAATTAATAAATATAGTCGTTGCGATAGAAGATGAGGCAATATTAACTAAATTATTACCAAATAATATTGCAGATAAAGTAGAATCATAATCTTCCGCAATTTTTAAGGCTAAAGAGGAACGCTTATTTCCCTCTTCACTTTCTTTTTTAAGTCGTAATTTATTAACCATTGTGTACGCTAATTCGCTTGAAGAAAAGAATCCAGAAAACAATAGACATAGTAATAATAAGATAATATATACTAAGTATTTTTCGACAAAAACTGAGGCAGTAATGGTAATCATTACATATCACCTCTTTTCTTATGATAGAAATCACATTCATTTGCGTTTTCACCAACGAGTTCATCAAGAACATCTTCCATGGTAACCATTCCTATTGTTTTATTTTTTGCATCTCTAACAATAGCAATATGGGTTTTATGACGATTAAATCCTTCTAAGATTTCATCCATTGTAATCGAAGGAGAAACGTAATAAACTTTTTTTAGAGTGGATTTTATTGATATGTCATTGTTATTGAAGTACGCTTTTAGATAGGACTTTACGACTAGAATACCAATAATATGGTCAATATCGTTTTTATAAACAGGAATTCTTGAATAAGGTGTTTTGAGAATAATTTTATTTAGTTCTTCATGGTCGATTTTATCGATATCAATCGCATATATTTTTTCTTTTGGTGTTAAAACTTCTTTTACAAATGTATCACCAAAATCTAGTGAATTTTGAATAATGTCACTCTCAGTTTCTTCCAATAATCCTTCTTCTTCAATAGAGTCAATAATATTAGAAAAATCTTCTTCGGTCATAGTCGGTTCTTCTTTAATATGAAATAACTTACTTATAATGTAATTAATTCCTTGAAATATTTTGGCTAAAGGCCAAGTGATTATCATAATTAAATATATAAACCATGATGTCATTTTCGCAATTTGATCAGGAAATTTTCTAGCAATTGATTTAGGAAGCGTATCAGAAAATATATAGCATATTGCGGTACTTGATATTGTTGCCGCGATAGTAATAATTGAATCGGTAGAATCAGGTAGTAATTTGATAAATAATAATGTGGAAATAGAAGATACAAAAACAGCGACAATATTATTGCCAATTGTTAATGAGTAAACCATATTATCAAATTTTTCTAAGATTTTACAAACAATCTGAGCCATTTTATCACCATCATCCGCTTTTACTTTCATACGGATTCGATTACACGAGGCTAAAGCTGTTTCACTTCCAGAAAACAAAGCTCCGAATATAATCAATATAATAATGATGATATACGTTAAAGGGTCGTTATCCCCTACATTAAATAAAAAACTAGGCCCGTCAGGCATCTTTACCAACTCCTTGATTACTAATCTTAGTAAACTAGCAAAAATTATAGCATTTAAAGTATAAAAATTCAACAGTGATTTTTAAGACTAGTAATTACGCATGAAAATAAAAGCTAAATAAAAAGAAATGCAAAGAAATAAAAAAATATTGCAAATCGTATTATATTATTGTATAATACTGTTGTTATGAAATTGATTGATTTACCTGATTACCTAAACTTTTAAGAATTTATCTTACTCGACACTAAAAACCAGGATAGTTCTT
>CAZZGL010000062.1:0-7347 GCA_964654155.1 uncultured Staphylococcaceae bacterium
TTTAGTAGCGTTTTATCTTCTGATGAATTTGCTTATGTTGATTATGGTGGAATTAGTTATTTATTTGATTTTACGCCATCTGCAAGTGATGATAATTCTGGAACTGTTGTAATTACAGATTATGCTTCTTCTGATACTGAAACTGCATCATATTCAATTAGCAAAGCAGAAAATGGATATAATGTCGCATTGACACATATAAGCGGTGAAGAATTTAAATTTACATTAGCAATGACTGATTCATTTGATTTATATGTTTATTTTGAATATGAAGGTGGAGAAGGTAGCTCATATGAAAAATTATCTGTAGTATCTCCTGAATTATATTTATGTGGTAATTGGTCTGGAGAGATTGAAGATAAAGAATTGAATCTTGAAATGTATATTTACAATGATAGAAGGGTTTCTATTACTATTTATGGCAATGGTATTTATCAATCAGGATTTGGTTCTATTACATTAACTGAATCTGATAACGGATATACTGGTTCAATCGAGGCAGTTGAAGTTTATGATGGTTGCACAATTGTATTCCCAATTACTATAACAGTTGATAAAGACTTTACTTCAATAAGTTTAAAATTAGTTGTTGGTGAAGAAACTTATAATTTCACTTTAAGTATATATGTCTATGAATATTAATTAGATTTAGATATTGTTCTTTGAATTTGCGTTCTTACATTTTGTGGGGACGCAAATTTGCGTTTTAATAAGAATTAAATTAAAAGGAGCGATTTATTATGAATAAAAATATAAAAAAATTATTTTTATTAACAATAACTGCAAGTACTCTTTTAGGTTGTGGAAAAGAAAATAATAATACATCTTCAAGTACTGGAGAAATAAATAAAGTTTCATTAGAAGCGGCAATTAAAAATACAGAAGATAATTATACTGTTGAATTTAATTCAGCATATGGTTATTCATATGATTGGGCAATTTATTCACCTGATTTATATTATTACGCTCCAATGTTTGGAGGATATATTCAATTAGATGAAGATAAAGATTTTTACCATAGTTATGATTTTCTAAAAAATTCCGATTCAATTTATGAAGGAATTATAAATGTTCATGGTAGGATAGCTTATGCTAGTGAACGAAGCTATTTGTATTCTCAAAATCTTATGGATATTATAAAACCCTATTTAATAGATTTTGAAAAGTCTATAGAGGACAATGTATATTTTTGTAGAGTAAAAGATTTAGCGTATGAACTTAAAAACTATTTTCAAAGTCATTCATTTTCATATTGTAATTATTTTGAATTAGTTGTGGGAGATGATGGAAGATTATCTAAATTGATTCCATATGAGGTTAGTAGTGAAAGTGGAAAAACCGCTATTGCGGATATTTCATTTAAAAAATTTGATTTAAGTAACTATAATCCATATGTTTCTTGGAGTAATGACGGTCGTAAAATTGATTTAAGATTAATTGATTTAAAATATGGTGGAATGATTAATGATAACGATTATAAATTATTATATGAAGATGAAGTTTGTAGTGTTGAAGGAACAGTTGCGTCATTTGATTATAATAATAGTTTCTATATAACTGTGGAAGATAGTAACACTGGAAATGTTGGGATGCAAGTTACTCTTAATGGCGCACAAGAATTACCTAATATTAATCAAAAAATTAAAGTTACCGGAAAGGTTATTCAAAGTAATTTGGTAGCTAAAATGGAAGATGCTACATATGAATTATTAGGAAATTCTTCTTATTATGCATACTTTGATGAAGAAAGAATTGCGGATACTTATGGAGGAGGATATTATGCAGCAAATATATTTTCGCAAACTCCAATATATGCTGATTCAGTATATTCAACATATGCATATATAGAATCATTACCAACATCAGAAATCAAGGAAAATATAAGTGTTACTATTCCTCTTGTTTGTCCAGAAATGGTTTTGGATGATGGAAGCTTTTTTCAAATGAAATTAATTTTACCTTCAAAAATGCCATTGTTAGAAAAACAAAAGATTATCGATGATTTAAAACAATATGGAGTATATGATAAAGATAACAATACTGCCTTAGAATTAAGCTTAGATAAGATGATTTTACGTTTTGTTTTTAGTTATTTAAAAGGTTATTCACTTCAATTAGAATATGGTAGTGAAAGTTCTATTTCTAAGCATTTAACACCTACAGAAAAGGTATCAAAAAGATTGGAACTTAATAATTTTCCTTTTCCAAATGTTGAATCATACTCATGTTTTAGCTTTGGAAGTTCAACAGGATTATATATTGAAACAAATTATGGCTTGGATGATTATAAAACGCAAGGTATTTACTATAATGTTTCAAGTTTGAATCCGGATCTTTATGAAGCGCAAATACATAATATGGAGGCGATTGGCTTTGAATTCTATAAAGAAATAAAGGATGCAACAGGAAGTCGCCATATTATTTATAAATATAATGATTTTTATGCAGATATTCTTTTATCAAGTGCTTTATTTGAAGAAGCATACAATTTCTCAATGTGGCTATATAAAGGCGAGTTTATTCATAAGATAACTGCACAAGAAGAATTAGCTAAGAGTGTTTCTTATTTTGAAATTGACGATTTTGTTCAACCTAATTGTATTCAAGACGCCGATGTGACATTTTGGAGATTACCTGGATACGGTGGACAACAATTTACAAATGGTAATTTACTACATTGTATTACTTTGGATTCAAATGAAGAGTGCTTTCAACAATTAAAAGATGGGTATAAGAATAATGGTTTTAAATCGTTACGAACTGAAGATAATAAATTATATGTCTATAAAACAAGAGGTTCTAATCATTATTTATATTATAAGGATATAGAAGGAACTAACGAAAAAGTATTTGTGGATATGGTAATGTATTCAACTACTGATTATACCTTTGCGGACCATAGTTACTTTACTTATCGTTATGAAGTATTAGTTTATAAAGGTGAAGAACCTTTATCAACGGTCTATTCTGAAAATTTAGATAATTTTACTTCCTATATGTCTAATCAATATGGTGATACTCCGTTTAAAATTGAATTACCTGATGAAACAAAAATTGAAGAATGGCCTGATGCTGGTGTTGAGACAAATTATGCTTATATTACTTATGGTTATTTCTTTGGATATAATGTTTTCTTATATTCAAGTAAATTAAATGAAGTTTATAATTCGATTGTTTTATCTTTAGAAAAACAAGGCTATTCATTAAGTTTTACAACGACGAAAGGAAATGTCTGTTATGTTAAAAAGACAGGTGATGAACTGATGTCATACGCATATATATTTGTAATGAAAACTAGTTCATATATAAGGATTATTGATAGTGCAGGCGGAGTAGATTTTTAAAATTAAAAAATGGTTATATTCTTAAGTGAGTATAGCCATTTCTTTTCTTTAAATTTTTTAGCTTGATAATAAATTAGATTTATAATTTTTTAACCTAATTGTTTTTTTAAACTTAAAAGAGTTTTATATTTTTTTTGGATTTTTGTTTTAGGCTCCGCTTCAATTTTGTACCAACCTAATTCAAATAAAAGATTAAATACTTCTCTTTGAATATCATTTATTTCTTTAGATAGAATTTGAATTTTATCATATAACGATTTATTACTTGTTTCAGAAATGTAAGTATAGTAAATATTTAATAGAGCTTTACATGATGTTAAAACATCCATAAGAATATCTTTGTCATTAAAATCATTTTCATTTCCAATGTTTTTCATTTCATTTTGCGCAATTGTTTTAGCTTTAGGCATAGTTAGTCTCCTATAATATCTAATAATTTAGTAAATTGAGTATTAAGTCTTTTTTCGACCGATTTTAGAAAGTTGGCAATTTGCTTTCTTTCAGTAATTGTGGAGTAGTAATTAATTTTCTTTGATGTTGTTGAAGTTACATTCATTAAATCTTCTAAGTACAAGCAATCTTTTGCTGTCAATAATTTTGGTGGTTGTTTCATTTATTTTCTCCTTTTAATTACATTTTGAACAAAAAATGGTAATTTATACAAAAAAAGTTTACAAATATTATTGCTGATTTATATAATAAAGTTAGAAATAGAAGGGGAGATATCGATGAATAAAAAGAAACGTTTATTTTCTGTAGTTTCGGGATTATTAGCAATTGTTTTTGGTTTAGTAGTATTTGTCATGATGGGTTTTATTTTTGGAATTGCTAAATCATGCGCAAATGCAAGTATTAATGGCCAACAAGGTAGCGGTTTAGAATCTAAAACTAGTTTATTATTATCTTTATATACCTTTGTTCCGCTTATTATTGCTATGAATGGAGTTTTGTTGGTTAATAAGAAACCATGTAATAAACAATATCGATTGATTATTCATATTACATTAATCGTTTTATGTTCATTTATTTCTATATTAAGTATTATTAGAATAATTAGTTCAGGTGATGAAACATATATTTTGTTTTCTTTTTTAATTCCAGCAATATTTGCTTTTATATCCTTATTAATTAAAGAAGAACAAAAAAAGAAGGAAAGTTAGTCCTTCTTTTCAAATTCTTTTTTATAAGTTTCAAGTAATTCTTTAAAACGATTGAAGTGTACGATTTCTCGTTGCCTTAAATATAGTAATGCATTAATAACTTCAGGATCACTAGCAAGATTTATTAAATGTTCATAAGTAAGTCTTGCTTTTTCTTCTGCAGCCATATCTTCTGATAAATCTGCGGCCCAATCTCCGGTTGCACCCATATTAGCAACGCTAAAAGGAACTCCGTTTACATCAGTAGGAAATAATCCAAATCCATGCTCGGCATAATGCTTATCTAATCCGGCCGCTTTCATTTCTTCTAAAGTTGCATCTTTTGTTAATTGATAAAGCATTGCACATATCATTTCAACATGGCCTAATTCTTCAGTACCAATGTCAGTTAATAAAGTTCTGCCTCTTTCATCAGGCATTGTATATCGTTGATTTAAATATCTAAGTGCGGCTCCTAATTCTCCATAAGGACCCCCATATTGAGTTAAAATATATTTAGCCATTACTAAATCTTTTTTAGTAATGTTAATAGGATAGAGTAATCTTTTTTTATATTCAAACATAATAATAATCTCCTATCGACCTAACCATGGGCTAGGAATTTTCACCCACATAAATTCTTTCTTGTCTGTTTCTTGATAAGGACATAATGGACCATATTTAGATGTATATTCTTTTTCAATTTGATGATATTTTTCTTTATATTGTTTATATAAATTTAAAGCATGTGGATCATCTTTATAAATATCAAGATATAAAACTAAGTCGTGGATATTATGACCATAAATCATTAATGTAAGTAACAATGATTCTTTTTCATCTTTAGGACGTGGCATATATTGGGGTATATTACGATATGGACAAAATTGATTTTTAATTAAATTTCCTTTTATAAAAGTTTCTTCTAATGAAAAGAAAGGTGAAGAACTTGAAGACCTTTGCTCACTATAGTCGTTATTTAATTGTTCAAAAAAAAGACTATAGTAAGGATCAAAATAGTACATTTTATCGACCTCCTATATAGAATATTAAACCTTTATATTTTCGTTTATGCTTTTGCCTATTTAAAAATAATATTTGAAATAAGTTGCATTGGGTAGAATAAAAATGTATCTTTAAAAGGAAGAGGAAATGGTGTATGGAAGTTAGTGAGTTTATTATTACTATAATGACAATTTTAGGCGGAATTGGTGTCTTTCTTTTTGGCGTTAATCTAATGGGTGATTCCTTAAAGGCTATTACAGGTAGCAAATTAAAAACAATTTTAGAAAAGGCTACAAACACGCCTTTAAAGGGAATATTAATGGGTGCGTTAGTGACAGCAATTATTCAATCTTCAAGTGGAACAACGGCATTAGCTATTAGTTTAGTTGGAGTTGGATTATTAACATTTCCTCAAGCGGTCGGTATTATTTTTGGAGCGAATGTTGGAACAACAATTACTTCATTTTTAACTGGTGCCGGTGTTGAAGAATATGCTTTATGGTTTGTTGGGATAGGTTCTATAATTGCTTTTTTTGTAAGAAAAGAAAAAATCAAGCAATTAGGTCTTGCAATTTTAGGTTTTGGATTTTTATTTTTTGGATTACAATTGATGGGAGATGCTTTAAAGGTTATTTTAGAAGCATATCAAGAAGAAGCTAAGCAATTATTCTCAAGCTTTGATGGAAGTTTTGGATGGCTCTTTGGATTATTAAGTGGTATCGGAATGACGGCAATTATGCAATCTTCCGCAGCGGTTGTAGGTATTTTACAAGAGATATATGTAGAGTCTACGTTATCTATCCAAGGAGCGTTACCAATTTTATTTGGTTGTAATATCGGAACGACTTTAACTACAATGGTTATTGCTTTAGGAGGAAATACTGAAGCTAAGAGAACATCACTTATTCATATATTATTCAATACATTAGGTTCATTTTTATTCTTAATACTTTTAAATCCATTTTCCTCATTAATGGAATTAATTGAAGGAAATATCATTCTGCCTTTAGGAATGGAAAAGAAAATGACACTTGCTTTTGCGCATATGATATTTAATATTGTGACAACGATAGTATTATATTTTTTTATTAATCCATTGATTAAATTTTCTTGTCTTGTTATTAAAGATAAAAATAATAAAGATGAATCCACAATTGTTGATGATTTATTAAATTATCAACTAATTGAATCATCAACAGTTATGGCTTTGTCATTAGCTAAAAAGGCGCTAGATTATATGGCAAAGAATGTTCAAAGATTTATCGTAATAGCAAGAGATTATAGTTTTACTAGAAATGATGATTTCCTTACTGAAGGAGAAAAACTTGAAACTACAATTAATTTATTAGATAAACGAATTCATGATTATTTGGTAAAATTGATGGTTAAAGATATCAATGATAAGAATTCAAAGTTATTATCTAAATATTTAGATCAAATTAAAGATTTAGAACGATTAGGAGACCATGCGAAGAATCTATTAGAATTCTTTAAAGAGAGATATGATATGGATTATCATTTATCTTCTGATGGTAGACAAGATTTAAAACAAATTTATAACGCTTTAATTGAAATGTGTGATTTGACAGTTGCGGCAATTGGTGAATGGTCAAAAGATAAAGCTAAAAAAGCTTTTGATATTGAAGATGAAATCGATAGAATGACTGAAGTATTTCATAAGCGGCATGTACATCGTATAGATACAGGAGTGTGCTCGATTCTAAATGCGGAACACTTTGTTGAAATACTAGCTAATATTGAACGAATGGGAGATCATTTAGAAAATATATGTGAAAGTATAGCGTACGATGTCAATATTGAAAAGAAAGTTATAATTAATAAGTAGTTCATAAAGCACT
>CAZZGL010000063.1:0-7141 GCA_964654155.1 uncultured Staphylococcaceae bacterium
CTTAGGAGGCGGACCCTCTATCCAACTGAGGTACGAGGACAAATATGAATTATATGCATGTTTTATTGCCTATTTAATGATTTATTAAAAAATTAGCTTTTTAAAATAGCATATTATCTGGCTTTTTATAAGTCAGCACCAAGATTATAGCAAAAAATAATTTTTATAAAAAGACCATGTGATGAAAAACGTTATTATTTAATATATTAAAATGATATAATGCTTTCATAAAGTGAGTTATAAATACTACAAATATAACATTTCTAGGAGGTTAAATCTATGAAAGCGGTAATTACTGGAGCAAGTTCTGGAATTGGAAAAGATATAGCTTTTGAATTGGCGAAAAGAGGATATGATTTAGTGCTTGTAGCGCGCAGAGAAGAAAAACTCTTAGAAATTAAAGAATTATTAAATGTTGATGTACAAGTAATTGCGTTAGATTTAAGTAAAAAAGAAAATTGTTATTATCTATTTTCAACACTTAAAGATCAAAAAGATATTAATGTTGTGATAAACAATGCAGGTTTTGGTTATTTAGGTGAATTTAATGATATGAAATCCGATAAAATTGAGAATATGATTGATTTAAATATTATGAGTCTAACTATTTTATTTAATCTTTTTTTAGGTGAATTTACAAAGAGAAATCGCGGCTATATATTAAATGTTGCTTCATCATCAGTATATACATTTGGACCATTAATGAGTGAATATTACGCAACTAAGTCATATGTGTATCAATTAACTAGAAGCGTTAGTGAAGAATTAAGACAAAATAAATCTAAAGTTAAAGTGTCAGTTTTATGTCCAGGACCAGTTAAAAGTGAATTTAATGAAGTTGCTAATGCAAATAATCATGGTTCTGTATATAAAAGTGAATATATTGCAAAATTTGCTGTTGATAAAATGTTTAAAGGAAAAACTGTTATTATTCCAGGTAAAAAAATTAAATTTAGAAAGTTTTTTGCTAGGTTTATTTGTGAAAAATCCCTTTTATGTATTGGTTATTTGTTTCAAAAAAAGAAAATCCGGTAATGATTGAATGATGTTTTTTAAAATGTTAAAATATTTAAAACTTGTCCCCGTAGCTCAGGTGGATAGAGTACAACCCTCCGAAGGTTGGGGTCGCACGTTCGAATCGTGTCGGGGACGCCAGATTGGTTGGCGCATTTGTCAAATCGATAAATGTTTTAGTTTTTTATATTTTTAGGATTTTTACTAACTTTTATTGATAACGTGAAAAATTGATAGTTATTATTTGATGAAATCTAAGATTATCTGTTGTTGATTGATTCTATTTTGTTTACTACTATGTTTATAAGGAAAGGTGATGTTAATGGATATTTATGAATCTTCAGAAGATTATTTAGAAACAATTTTAATTTTAAAAGAAAAAAATGAAGTAGTCAGATCTATTGATATTGCAAGGAAAATGCATTTTTCTAAGCCAAGTGTCAGTGTGGCAATGAAAAAACTTAAAGAAAACGGATATATAACCGTAGATGGTGAAGGACATATTTCTTTAACTGATTTAGGCTATGAAATTGCTTCAAAAACTTATGAAAAACATCAGATTCTAGTTTTGGCATTGATTCGTTTAGGAGTTAGTGAAAGTCAAGCAAGAGAAGATGCTTGTAAAATCGAACATGATTTAAGCGAGGAGTCTTTTGCCGCAATAAAAAAACATATTCAAAAATTTAAAAGATGAGGAGCCTTTTGGTTCCTTTTTTGCTAGTATAAACATAGTTTATAAATGGCGACAGTTAGTTTTCACTAACTTTTTATAAAAAACTGTTGCTTTTTAATAAGTGAGGGTTTATAATCATTTCAGTTAGTCAGAACTAACTACTAAAAGGAGGTATATCTATGCCAATCGTTATTGCACCACTTAATAGAACTTTAAGAATTATTAAAATATTAGCTCAAGATAAAGTGAAAAAACATTTGGAAAGCTTAGGCTTAACTGTCGATTCTTTGATAACGGTTATTTCAAACACAAATGGAAGTGTTATTCTTCAAGTTAAAGATGGAAGATTAGCCCTTGACCATGATATAGCTACTAAAATTCTAGTTGCGTAAAGGGAGGATAAATATGCTAAAAACACTAGACAAATTTGAAATTGGCGAGACTGGCCAAATTGTCAAAGTTGATGGCGAAGGAAGAATTCGACGTCGATTATTTGATATGGGTGTTACTCCGGGCGCGGAAGTAATACTACGAAAAAAAGCTCCACTTGGTGATCCACTTGAAGTGACAATTCGCGGATATGAATTAACATTAAGAAAAAGTGAAGCTTGCTTTGTAACATTAGAATCAAGGGGGAACAAATAATGAAAAATTTTGCTCTTGCTGGAAATCCTAATTCAGGAAAAACAACTTTATTTAATTCACTTACAGGAAGCACCGCACATGTTGGAAACTGGCCAGGTGTTACTGTTGATAAAAAAGAAGGTAGTTATAAGAAACTTAGTGAACCAGTTAATATCTTAGATTTACCAGGTATTTACTCTTTGTCACCTTATACACCAGAAGAAGTTATTTCAAGACATTATATATTAGAGGAAAAGCCAGATTGTATTATTAACATTGTTGATGCAACAAATTTGGAAAGAAACTTATATTTAACAACACAACTCTTAGAAATAGATGTTCCGGTAGTTGTGGCACTTAATATGATTGATGTTGTTGAAAAACAAGGCGATAAAATCGATGTAAAGGAATTAGAAAAAAAATTAGGAGTACCAGTTGTTTCTATTTCTGCTTTAAAAGAAGATAACATTGATCAGCTTATGAAGGTTGCATATAAAGCATCTTTAGAAAAAAGAAATGGACATACAATTATTGAAAATAAAGAGTTATTACATCTTATTGGCGATATAAAAATTGCTTTTAAAGGTAAAAAAGTTGATAATCCATTATTCCACGCGATTAAATTGGTGGAAAATGATGAATTGGAAGTCAAAGACCATGAAGAGTTATTAGGAATGGTTGATGAATTTAAAGAAACATTTAATGATGATATCTTTGGATCTGATTTTGAAGCTCTAATTGCCGATGCTCGATATAAATATATTTCTAAACATTTTGCTCCTGTAGTTACTAAAAAGGAAAAAGATGGTAGAAAAATGACAAAATCTGATCGAATTGACCGTATATTGACTAATAAATGGGCGGGTATTCCAATCTTCTTAGTAGTTTTGTTCTTAGTATTCCACTTAACATTCTCAACAAATTTCTTATTCTTAGGAGGATTGTTTGAAAATGTTGATCCAAGTTTTGCAGGTTCAGCATTTGAAGGATTGATTTGGACAAGTGAAGGTATTAATTCGCCAGGTGCTATTTTATTTAATTTAATGGATTGTATAACCGCATCCTTAGGTGAACTTGTTGCTTCATGGATTGGTGGAGCGCCATTATGGATTCAAGGACTTATTAATGACGGAATTTTAGGCGGTGTATTTAGCGTTTTAAGTTTCGTACCACAAATATTAATTTTATTCTTGTTCTTCTCAATTCTTGAAGATTCAGGATATATGGCTCGTGTTGCCTTTATCTTAGATAGAATTTTTAGAAAGTTCGGCTTATCAGGAAGAGCATTTATGCCAATGATTATGGGATTTGGATGTTCGGTTCCAGCAATTATTAATACTAGAACACTCGCGGATGAAAATGAAAGAACTGCAACTGTAAGAGTTATTCCATTCTTCTCTTGTGGTGCTAAATTACCAATATTAACCGCAATCGCGGGCGCAATTGTAAGTTCATTTGGTGTTGGTAATGCTGATATTATTACTTATTCAATGTATTTATTAGGTATGGTAACCGCCATTGTAAGTGTTATCTTAATGAGAAAGACCACGATGAAAGGTGAAGTTCCACCATTTATTATGGAATTACCTGCATATCATATGCCACAATTTAAATCGTTAATGATTCACTTATGGGACAAATTAAAACATTATATTAAAAAAGCATTTACAATTATTTTGGCTTCAACAATTATTATTTGGTTCTTATCGAACTTTAGCTTCAATTATGAATTCTTACCAGAAACTAGAATAATTGATGGTGGAGAAATTTATGCTAACTTTAGAATGGATGAAAGTATTTTAGGAGGAATAGGTGGATTAATCGCTCCAATATTTGCTCCACTTGGATTTGGTAGCAATTTAGCTGCATTTGGATGGGTATTTGCAGTTGCTGCAGTTACTGGTCTTATTGCTAAAGAAAATGTTATTGCTACATTTGGTACACTTGCAGCTTGTGTTGCAGGAACTTATATTGCTTCTGAAGAAGGAATCGCAGAAGTTGTCGCTATGATTGAGGCAACAGGTGTTACTATTCCTGCATTAATTGCCTTTATTGCCTTCAATATGACAACAATTCCTTGTTTTGCCGCAGTGGCTTCTGCTAAAGGTGAGTTAACAAATAAGAAGTTCAAAGGTACATTGGTATTCTGGCTTGCAACATCTTACATTGTTTCGATGATGATTTATGTAATTGGTACATGGTGGTGGACTGCATTCATCTTTGCCGGATTAGCGGGTCTTGCTGTTCTTGTTATCAATTACTATAATAAGCAACAAGAATTAAAAGGAATTAATGCTTAATGATTTTTGAAATTATTTTTGCAGTTTTAGTTGTTGCCTTTGTTGTTTATATTTTTGGTAAAGAAATATATCGCAAGAAAAAGCATCTTCCAAGCGATGAATGTTGTGCCTGTTCGAAAAGTAAAGTTAGATGGGTAAAAGAATATCGAAAATGTTGCAAAAAATAAACTTCTGTTTATAAATGTTCAAAAACCTATGGGGTAAAACCTATAGGTTTTTTCTTGACTTAAAAGATAAAAATATGTAGATTAATTCTATTAATTGGAAACGGAGGAACAAAAGATGATTAAAGATATAAAATTACCAAATTATAGTAAGAAAGAAGAACAAATGAATTTCATAACTCATTTAGTGGGGGTTGGATTTGGAATAATTGTATTAATTACTTTTATTATTTGTATGTTTTTGAAAAAAATAAAACTAATTGATTCATTAGCTTTAATAATTTATGCATTAAGTATGATTACATTGTTTTTAATGAGTTCCTTATATCATGGTATCAAGAATGAAAGGTATAAAAAGATATTTCGTTTAATAGATCATAGCACTATATATTTTTTAATCGCAGGAACATATACACCGATATGCTTAATTGCGTTAAAAGGTGTTTCCATCGGTACAATTAGTATGATTGTTGTATGGATAAGCGCGCTTGTGGGCATTTTGTTAAATATGTTTTTATTTAATAAAAAAATAACTTCTGTAGTATCTATGCTTATTTATGTTATTGCTGGATGGATTATAATTTTTGGAGTAAAAGATGTTATTAATTATTGGGGAATGATGGGATTTTTATGGACCTTAATTGGAGGAATAATATATACAATAGGCATTTTATTTTATGGATTAGGTAAACAAAAACCATATCGACATGCGATATGGCATATATTTGTTATACTAGGAAGTTTAATACAGTTCCTCGGTATTTTCTTAGAAATAGTATTGGTTTATTGATTGTTTAATTCGTTATTAGTTTCAGTTTTTTTAAACACGAAATATTTTTGATAGAAGAATTCGCTAACGAGATTAATGACCATTGTCATTGCTAATACGAGATATTCATTCACTCCATTTTGATCCACTAAAACTTTTGTCCATAATAATTGAAGGGGAGTAAAAATGGCATAATAGGCAGCAACTTTAAGCATGGCGATAGTTATATTGCTAGCATCTTTAAATGTAAATTTTCTATTAAAAGTAAAATTCCATAGAACAGATAGAATTAACGCAATTGTAGATGCAAGCCATACTATTCCTAAATCATCGAAATGACATAATTCAAGTAATATAGTTTCTGTTAATAGTTGGATAACCCCGGCAGAAGCGGAAAATGCAACAAATTTTAGTGTTTGAATTAGATTTTCTTTCTTTGGATTTTCATTGTTAATTTCTTCTTTAATATCTTTTTTTTCACTCATAGTAAATTACCCCTTGTGTTTCATAGTTTATAATAAAAAAAATAAAAATAAAAGAGTTATTTATTGCTGTTTTAAAGACAAATTACTATTTTTTGAGGCAAATTATTTATATTGACATACATGTTTTTAAGTATATAATTATACATATTTACAAGTAAGTACATACAAATTACATCGAATAAGCAACTTTTTTGCAAGTGATGATGATTTGTATTTCATACTATTTAAAATTATTTATTTTTAGATGAAATGGAGGTTGTATTTATGAAAATGATAAAGAGAATAATAAGCGTTTTATTATTTACTTTCATAATTATTGGAGGCATTAGTTGTGGAAAGGGTTCTAATGGAATTACTATCAATGTTCTTTCAAATAGTGGAAAGAAATTAGAGGATGTTGAGGTAAGCTTATATAAGCAAGATGAACTTTTTTTATCTTCAAAAACTAATAAAGATGGTCAAGTTGTCTTTAATACTTCTTTAGGGAAATATGATATTAAATTAAGCAACATACCTACCGGTTATTATCTTAATCAACAATACACGACCAGTTCGAATAATGATACATATGATTTAATTCTTTATTCTAAGATAATTAATGAAGAAAGACCTGAGGATTCAGAAACATATTCAGTAGGTGATGTTATATATGATCATTCGTTTATAAATACTGATGGAGAGACACTAACTTTGTCTTCATTGCTTGGTGAATATAAAGCAATTTTTATTAATTTATTTTACATTGGATGTAGTTTTTGTGAAAAAGAATTTCCATATTTACAAGATGCATATGAATTATATCAAGATAAACTTGCGGTAATTGCATTATCTTATCAAGATACATTAGATAAAATGGCAGCTTATAAATTAGGTAATGGATATACTTTTGATTTCTGTTATGATACTGATTTATTTACATATTATTTTCCTATCACAGGATTTCCTACATCAATTATGATTGATCGATATGGAGTTATTCGAGTGTTTCATGATTCAGCGATTTTAGCAACTGATATATTTACAGAAATGTTTGAAAAATATACAAGTGACAATTATATTCCAAGAGAAGAAGGGCTTGAGGGGGATAGTGAAATAGTTAAGCCAACATACAC
>CAZZGL010000064.1:0-6643 GCA_964654155.1 uncultured Staphylococcaceae bacterium
AAATATCAAATAATTCTAATTAATGTACTCAAATTCAAAATCGCATAAAAGAACGGTATCACCATCTTGAGCACCCATTTCTCGTAAACGATCATCAACACCTAATCTTCTTAAATAAGCTAATAACTTTAATAATCCTTCATCGGTAGATAAATTAATTAAATTATAAGTTCTTTCAACACGTTCACCTTTAATAACATAAGTATGTGCGTCTTTTCTTATAATTTCATAATCATCATCTTCATTATCTTTAGCAATATAAACTCGATATCCTTCTTCTTCATTATTTTCACTATATAATGGGAATGTTGGAGTAATTTCTAAAATATCAGCAACTTTAGACAATAAATCATTAATTCCTTCATGTGTTAAGGCGCATATTGGATAAATATCAATGTTTTTATCTATCTTCTTTTTAAATTCTTCTAATCTTTCAAAAGCGCCATCCTCATCCATTTTTGTGCCAACGATAATCATTGGTCTAGAAGATAAACCAAATCCATATTCTTCTAGTTCTTTATTTATTTTTAAATAATCATCATAAGGATCACGCTCGCCAGACATTGAAATCATATGGAGTAAAACTCGACATCTTTCTATATGTCTTAAAAATGTTAATCCTAGTCCTTTACCTTCATGTGCTCCTTCAATTAATCCTGGAAGATCCGCTGCGATAAAACTACGACCATCTTTTAATGAAACAACACCTAAATTTGGTGAAATTGTGGTAAAAGGATAATCGGCAATTTCCGGATTAGCGTTACTAATAATACTTAATAATGTTGATTTTCCAACACTTGGAAAGCCGACAAATCCAACATCCGCAAGCAATTTAAGTTCTAATGTAAGAATTCTTTTTTCTCCTGGTAGTCCATTTTCGGCAACTCTAGGTGTACGATTAGTTGGAGATTTAAAACAAGCATTTCCTCTTCCTCCTCTTCCACCTTTAGCTACAACAAATTCTTTACCATCCTCATTCAAATCACATAGAAATGTATGTTCAGGTTCAATATATACGACCGTTCCAACAGGAACTTCAACGATAACATCTTTAGCATTTTTTCCATAGCAATTTTTGCCCATACCTTTTCCACCATCTTGAGCCATTATTACTCGAGAGTGACGAAAATTTATTAATGTTGAAGAACCTTTTTTGGCAATAAAAATTATGGAACCGCCTCTTCCTCCATTACCTCCAGAAGGACCGCCTCTAGCAACATATTTTTCCCGGTGAAAGGCAATCATACCATTGCCTCCATTACCGGCTCTTACTTCAACTTTAGCTTTATCAATAAACACAATTATTCCTCACTTTCTAAATAATCTTCGATGATGAAGAATGGACGATTTTGAGTATCTAAGTACATTCTTGACACATACACTCCAATTATTCCTAGGGCAACTAAAATAATTGATGTTACTAAGAACATAACATTTATTAATAACCAAATTGTATAACCCATTGAGGTAATAAATCCAAAATTACCTATACGATATAAAATAAATAAAATTAGCTGAATTAAAAACGATAAAATTGTTGTTATTCCTAGTCCGATTCCCCAAATTATAGGCCAGGATAAAGGTTTAACTGTGCTTGAAGCAAAGGCATCAATAGCTAAGTTAGTCATTGATTTGTAATTATATTTTGATTTACCTTTTTCTCTTTTACCTCTTACAAAAGCAACCTCAGTCGTTTTATGTCCAACAAAAGGAACTTGGATTCTAAAAACCCGATTATTTTCGCTTAATTGATTAACTTCATCAACAACACGGCGTGAAATTAATCTAAAATGTCCAACATTTTGAGGCACTTTAATCTTTCCCGATAAATCATCGCATATTTTATAAAACTTTTTTGCAGTAAAGCGTTTCATAAAAGTATCTTCTTTACGTGAAGCTCTTCTACCATTTACTACATCATAACCTTCTTCAAATTTTAAAAGCATTTCTGTAATTACTTCTGGAGGATCTTGCATATCACAATCCATCACAATAACAGCATCACCTTTTGCTTTAGATAAGCCCGCAGCAACCGCTGGTTCATGTCCAAAGTTTCTTGATAAAGAAACAATGCTTAAAAATGAACATGTTTTTTTGTATTCTTTTAATAACTCCAATGTGTTATCTTTGCTACCGTCGTTAACCGCGACAACTTCAAAATCATAAGATGAATTATCATTAATAACTTTTTGAATTCTTGAAAAAAAGATATCAACCATCTCATGCTCGTTATACATTGGAACAATAATAGAAATGAGTTTAGCCATAATATCACCTACTTATTCTGTCTATTAATATACAATAAAATAGAAAAAAAGACCATAATTAATGGCCTTTATACATTTAAATTATTCAGCGATTTCGTAAACGGAAACGCGAGTTCTATCTTTACCCCAGCGTTCATATTTAACAATACCGGATTTTGTAGCAAAAATTGTATCATCGCCACCGCGCATTGTATTTGTTCCAGGATAAATTTTTGTACCACGTTGACGATAGATGATTGAACCTGCTGTACAATATTGACCATCGCCTTTTTTGGCTCCTAAACGCTTCGATTCGGAATCACGGCCGTTCTTAGTAGAACCAACACCCTTTTTGGAAGCGAAGAGTTGAAGATCTAATTTAAACATCATAATTGATGCACCCTCTTTCTTTAGTGATTATTAATTTTAATAAAGTCTCCATAACTATCTTCAATAGTGGCTAATTGAACCATCATAGTTTCAATAACTATTGAATCATGACGAGAAACTTTATTTTTTGTCTTTAAACGAATATGACCATTTTCGACTATAACATCGTAATTGTCTATATCATTTAAAGCATTTAAAGCGCCCACAGTAATTGAACTAACAGCGGCACAAACAAGGTCATGTCCTTCGACTTCACTTGAATCAGCATGCCCTTTAATTTCAACTTGCTTAAATGAGCCATCTTTATTTAATGTGTAATCAACATTTACCATAATTAACCATTAATTGTTTCGATAGTTAAGCATGTATATGGTTGACGATGTCCGATTGTCTTTCTTTCATTATGTTTTGATTTGTACTTGAAGACACGGATTTTACGGCTGAGACCATGCTTTTCGATTTTAGCGGTTACAGTAGCACCTTCAATGTATGGTGCACCAACTTTAGCATTCTTATCTCCGATTAATAAAACTTTATCGAATGTGTAGGTTGATCCTAATTCAACGTCTAATTTTTCAACGTAAATTTTTTGTCCAACTTCTACTTTAATTTGCTTTCCGCCAGTTTCAATAATTGCGTACATAAAGCACCTCCTATAATTAAATTTCACTTAGACTCGCAAGTAAGGTCATCATAAAGATAGTTAGTTACCTTTTTTTAGCGGTTGTAGCTAGTGAGGCGACAACGCCAAGAATATAACATATTAATGTTATTGATGTCAAGGGTTTGAAAATTTTTATTTATCACTGCCTAGTGTATTTTATAGCACTCTTTTTAAGAAATCTTTTGTTCTGTCATTTTTAGGATTAGAAAAAATTTCATTTGGACTATCTTCTTCTAAAATTTTTCCATAGTCCATAAAGATAACTCTTGAAGCAACATCACGAGCAAAATTCATTTCATGAGTAACAATGACCATCGTCATGCCTTCAGAAGCCAATTTTTTTATTACATCTAAAACTTCATTGACCATTTCTGGATCTAACGCACTTGTAGGCTCATCAAATAATATTACTTCAGGATTCATACATAACGCTCGTGCGATTGCAACCCGTTGTTTTTGTCCTCCTGATAAGGTATTAACGCTTTTATAAGCGAAATCTTTAAGTCCAACAATTTGCAAATAATAAAGAGCTTGCTCAACAGCTTTATCATGTTCAATTTTTAAAACTTTTGTAGGAGCAAGAATACAATTATCTAAGACATTCATATTGTTAAACAAGTTAAAATTTTGAAAAACCATTCCAACTTTAGTACGATAATTATTTAAATTAAATTTTCGATCTAATATCGATTGTGATTTAAATAAAATATCACCTTCATCAGGATATTCTAAAAGATTAATACAACGAATAAAAGTAGATTTACCACTTCCTGAAGGACCAATAATACATACAACTTCCCCTTTTTTTATCGTTAAATCAATTCCATCTAGAACATTGTTTCCTTTTTCAAACGACTTCTTTATATTTTTAATTTCAATTATATTTTCCATAATGTATTTCTCCTAATTTGAACTAGTTATTTCTTTAACAGGAACATTCATTTTCTTTTCAATATATTGAAGTAATTTTGATGTTAAGAATGTCATTATTAGATAATAGATTGCAACAATTAAATATGCTTCTAATGATTTTCCACTATAGATGCCAAGAATATCATTCTTAGCTACAGAGAATAATTCAAGGATTCCTATTAAAGTTAGTACAGAAGTATCTTTAATGTTAACAATAAATTCGTTACCAATTGAAGGTAAACTATTCTTTATTGCTTGCGGAAAAATAACTTTAAACATAGTTTGAGTTTTATTTAATCCTAGGGCTTCTGCTGCTTCTTGTTGCCCTTTATCTACAGATGATATACCACCTCTAAGAACTTCCGTTAAATAGGCTGCAGTATTAATAGAAACTGTAAATAAGCCCGCTCGATAAGGAGTCCATACTTCATAAATAAAATATTGATAATCATCAGGAGATAGAGACTTTTGAAAAATTGAAAGTATTAAATAATAAAAGATAAAGGCTTGCACTACCATCGGAGTGCCTCGAATTATAGTTACATATATTTTTGAAAAACCGATACCAAATCTTTTTAAAGTTGCTGAAAGATAATTATCATGTTTATTAATATTTAACATTCTTAAACTTACTAATCCAAAAGCGATAATTAATCCAAATAAAGTTCCAAGTAAGGATAAGCTTATTGTTGATTTAATTCCTTCTTCAAAATTTATTTGGTAATTTTTCATAAAATAAATCATCGTATTCAATGTAGATGTTGAATCAGTTGGCTTCGTAACATAATTCCATCTATTAATAAAATCAAGAATTATTAAATCGGTTAAATATGCAAGCAAAATTGCACTTACAACATAAGATAATGTTCTTTTATACCAAAACTTATCTTTTAAAAAATTATTTTGATGTTTCTTTTCTAAAACATTTTCTATAATGATAAAAATTAAGATACTAATACTAAATAACAACAATATAATATGAATAATTGGACTACAATTAGCGATCCAACTAATACTTGTTCCTTTTTTAAAGCCACATAAAGAAGCGATTGCAAATCCACTTGAGATAATTGAAATTGTGCCTATATAAATATCTTCATGTTTATATGATTTAATAAAAATATTAATAAACCATTTATATATTTCGATAAACATATTAATTATTCCAAAGAAAATTGATAATAAAAAATTAATCAATATACAAATTACATTTAAAAAAGAATTTTGACTCTTTAATCTTGTAAAACTTAACATAATACTTACCCAATATTTGCGCAGGCTTCAACTGCATTCATCATAATTTCATTTCTTTCATCGGTAGAAAGTGTGCTTAAAAAGTCATTTATACTAGATAAAAGTTCTTCATTACCTTTTTTAATACCGATAGAAACATCGCGATCAGTATCGACAATATCTCTTAAAACATTTGTTTCATCATCTAGCAATTGCCTAAATCCTTTTCCTTCTTCAAAACGAATCATTTTTAAAGTTTCACTATTTAAATTAACTTGTCCTTGCGCAACTGGAAGTTCTAAAACAGTTCCATCAATCAAACCACTTTGAATACTAGTTATTAATTCTGGAACAGTATTTTTATCATAACTTCCAGATTCTGGTTTTTTATATCCAGGTATACCATGAGCAATATCATCATAGATTGTGCCAATTTGACCACCTATTTTTGCGCCTTCTAATTCATCAACACTTGTTACATTTGCGTATTTGCTATTTTTAGAAACTAATAAAACATGCTCACTTGTGTAATAGGCATTAGAAAAATCAATATCAATCTTTCTTGATTCAGTTGGTGACATACCAGCGATTACTAAATCGATACGCTCACTTTTTATGCTAGGAATAAGCGCATCCCAATCTAGTTGTTTAATAACTAGTTCCATATCTAAATAATCGGCAAGTTTTTTAGCAATTTGAATATCATATCCATCCGCGTATTTTTTACTTTCAAATATTTGATAATTAGAATCAGTTTTTTTATTTTCGGTCCAATTAAATGGAGCGTAATTACATTCTAAACCAACAACTAATTTCTCTTTTCCGGAATCTTCTTTATTATCTCCTCCACATGAACTCGTTACAAAAATTAAACTTAATAAAGCGAAAAACTTAAATATTTTTTTCATAAAATCCTCTTTTCTAATAAAAAAAGCGTCATAAGACGCCTCAATAAATCATCCTTACTAGCGCCTCTACTTAAAATAAGTAGGAGTGTTATAGGTATTTCCTATAACCCCACAGAATGCTTATGCCTAAACATCTGTTCGGCGATGATTACCTTTTAGCTCTTTCATAGAATGCCTTCTCTAGAGCTTACTCTGATGCACCGCTTCCTCTAAACTTTTTTTATCGTGTTAATAATACCATAAATAAACAAATATTCAATGATAATTTGCATTTTATTGCTTTTTTAATG
>CAZZGL010000065.1:0-6400 GCA_964654155.1 uncultured Staphylococcaceae bacterium
TATGTTTTAAAGTTATTCCTAATAATGAACCACTAGCAATATATCTATATCTATTATCTAATTTTAAATCTTTAAGCATTGTTAAAAGATGAGGATAAACTTGTATTTCATCCAAAAATACAATAGTGTCATCGTTAGTATGTAATCTATCTCCATATAATGCACTAAGTTGCAAGTAAAAATCTTTTGTAGTCTTTACACTTTTAAAAATTTGCTCGCCTTCAAAATCACTTTTCAAGTTAATCTCTATATAATTCAAAAAATATTTACATGCAGTCTCTCTTATAATAAAACTCTTTCCTATTTGCCTTGCTCCATCTATCACTAATATTTTTTCATTTTTACTTTCATAGTACTCTTGCAAAGTTTTCTCAATTTTTCTATAAAACATATTGTTTCTCCTTAGTGGTTTTCCAATATTATTATGCACGATTTTTAGTGGTTTTCCAATATTTTTTTATCATAAAAACGATGGTTTTCCAAAATTAATGCTCAATAAATATTTTCTTTAATAAAAACAGCATCTAAATAATCATTATTCAAGCATAAAAAAAAGACCATCAATTATAAATCAATGATCTCATTTTTCGTTTAATATAAAACTAGTCAATAACATATGGTAATAAAGCCATAAAACGTGCATTTTTAATTGCTTTAGCTAATTCACGTTGATATTTTGCACTTGTTCCAGTAACACGACGTGGAGTAATTTTTCCATTTGGAGAAATAAAGCGCTTTAATAATTCAACATCTTTATAATCGATGTATGCAATCTTATTTTTGGTGAAATAGCAAACCTTTTTACGAGGTCTAATTTTTTTGAAACCCATTGTTTCAACCACCTTTCTTTAAGTAATTTTTAATTAAAATGGTAAATCATCATCCGCAACATCTATCGCAGATAAATTATTATCACCAGTGTCATCGTTCAAATCATCAAAAACCGGATTATCATCTTTAACAACATTTTCACTTACAGTTGTTCCCTTTGGTTCTAAGAATTGAACGGAGTCACAAATAACTTCAATAACTGAAACACGACGTCCATCTTTTGAATCGTATGTGCGTTGATTTAATCTACCTTCAACGCCTACTAAAGATCCTTTTCTTGTAAACTTAGCTAAATTATCAGCAGCTTGATTCCAAACAGTACATGGAATAAAACTTGCAGTTTTTTCCGCACCGCTTTTAGTGCGATTATCCACTGCGATAGTGAAGGAAGCAACAGCTATACCAGAACTTGTTCTTCTTAATTCTGGGTCTCTGGTAAGACGACCCACTAAAACTACACGATTAATCATAAATGGAATCCCCCTTATTATTCGGCATGATCAACAACGATCAAATGACGAAGAATATTGTTATTAAGTTTTGCACGACGATCGAATTCTGAAGTTGCGAATGTATCTGCTGTGACTTTGATAACAACATAGAATCCTTTTGTTTCATCGGCGATTGGATAAGCTAAATCACGTAAGCCCCATTCATTAACATCATCAATGGTTCCACCATTGTTGGTAATGTTACTATGAATCTTGTTCATAACTTCTTTACGAGCTTCTTCATCAAGACTAGCTTTAACAATATACATAATTTCGTACTTTTTCATGAGTACACCTCCCTTTGGACAATCTGGCTAGATTAACTAGCAGAGAGTATTACTATGGCCTTCACTCCATAAGTAGAATTATTATATAATAATTCACTATAAAAGTAAAGAAGAAAAAAAGCGCACTTAATCGTAGAAAACCTACCAATTATTATTACGCTTTAAAATTAAAAATACCTAATTTTTATTTAATTTTTTGTTGTTCTTCTAGTTTTTCTGCAACTTCATAAATAACTTTTTTCTGTATGTATCTTGCCCCATATTTTTGCATTTCTTCATAATCAATATCTAAATTAGCAATCTCAAAAGAATTATTTTCCATAATTTTATTTAAATATAATGAAATAAGTGTTTTCTGTGCATTTTCATCAAGATAAGAAAATTCAATTATTTCATCTATTCTATTTAAAAAATCAATTCTAAACTTATTTTGCAACCTGTTGATAATTGTGGAATTTTCATTATCCTTAGAATGTATACGGATTCTTTTTTCAAACAAATCATTTTTCTTAAACCCAAAATTTGATGTCATTATTATAATTGTGTTTGTGCAGTCGATTTTCTCTTGTTTTGAATCGCAAAAATAACCTTCATCAAAAATATTTAAGAAAAAATTCAAAATATCTGTATGTGCTTTATCAATATTTTCTAGAAGAATAATTGAATTCGGATGAGCAAGTAGTGTCTTAATAAAAGAAGATCTTTCTTCATGTCCAGAATATCCTGGAGGCGAACCTATCAACTTATTAATTGAAGTAACATCATTATAACTTTCCATATCTAGTTTAATAAAAGCTTCATCATTTTTTAAAAAGGATTTAGCAATTATTTTTGCTGCTTCACTTTTTCCTACTCCTGAAGGTCCAACAAACATCAACACTCCTAAAGGTCTATTTGCTATTTTTTTACTATTTTCTATATAATTTAACCATCTATATATTTTATTAATTGCCATTTCCTGACCATAAATTGTTTCCATCATGATTTTTCTTGCTTGTTTAGATTTATTTATAAATGATACAGAAATATTATAAAATGTTTCAATTGTCGAATTAATATCATTTATAGTTAATTCTTTCTTTGCAACAACACAACTATTATCTAAAATATCAATAGCAATATCCGGAAATGTTTTATTCGACAGATATTCTTTAGCAACATCAACAATATAATCAATAATTTGCTTTTTTATTTTAATCTTATAAAAATCTTCATACAGAGGAATTAATGCAAACAATATCCTTTTTGTTTCCTCTTTAGATGATTGATTCATTTTAATAATTTGAAACCTTCTACTTAACGCTTTATCTTTTGCGATAGTTGCATGATATTCATCAATAGTTGTTGCGCCGATTAATTGTATTTCTCCTCGACTTAAATATGGTTTAAAAATATTGCAGGCATCAATTGCGCCTTCTGCGCCACCAGCTTTAATTATATTATGAATCTCATCAATAAAAAGAATCGCATTTCCATCCTCTTTAACTTTCTTAATTATCTTCTTTAATTTTTCTTCAAACTCTCCTCGATATTTTGTCCCTCCAACTACCGAAGATAAATCCAATTCATATATTCTTTTTCCTTCTAATCCTTTAATTTTATTTTTAGAAAGCAATACCGCAAGTTCTTCAACAATTGCGGTTTTACCAATTCCAGGCGCACCAATAATTAATGCATTTGGCTTATTTCTTCTTTTTAACGCTCTTATTAATTGGTCTAATTCTTTTTCTCTTCCAATTAAAGGATCCTTTTTTATTTTACTTAAATCATGAAGATCTACTATATTATCTAAATCGCTTTTTCTTTTAGTTTGTTTATTTATATTATTCATTATTGCTTTTTTATCCACTTTCATTAATCTTAAATAATCATTAACTATTCCCTCATTATCTTCAATAAGAGATAAAGCGAGAACTTCTAAAGAAACTGTTTCTTCCTTTAAACTTTTACTTTTCATGACAACTTTATCTAAAAAAATTTTAAAACTTGCCTCATATTCCATAAAGAATATTTCATCATCTTGCTCTGTTTTATTTAATAAAGTCATAAAATTTAAATATGTAATTTGATATTTATTTAATTCTTCCGCAAGAACATTATCCTCATTTTTTAAAAAAGCCAAAAAAAGGTGTTCTTTACTTACTGATGATGATGACATATCAAAAGCTAAAGACTCACCTAAGGCAATTATTTTCTGTGCTTCTAAAGAAAATTTTTCTAACATAGGCCACTCTCCTAAAACAAATTTATGTTTTCTATTAAAAATTATTGACCTATTTTATATTTTTAAACTATTTATTTATTAAATCTTTAATTACTTCACTAGCTATGAGAAGGCCAGCTGAAGATGGAACAAACGCGGTACTTCCAACAGTTCTTTTATCACTATTATCTTCATGAATATGCGGTTCTTCTAAAGAATATACCACTTTTAATTTTGTAATTCCTATTTTCCTTAACTCATGTCGCATTACTTTTGCTAAAGGACAAATTGAAGTTTTATAAATATCTGTAACCACTAATTTTGAAGGATCTAATTTATTTCCAGTTCCCATCGATGAAATAATAGGAATGTTATTTTCAGTTGCAGTTTTTATTAATAGTACCTTAGATTTTATCGAATCAATTGCATCGATAATATAATCATAAGTAGTTAAATCGATTTCGTCTTTAGTTTCTTCATTATAAAAGAATGGAAATAAATCTATATTAGCGTGTTCATTAATATCTAACATTCTTTCTTTCATAACATCAACTTTTTTCTTTCCTATCGTACTTTTTGTAGCAATGATTTGTCTATTCAAATTAGAAATAGTTACTTCATCAAAATCTATTAAAGCAAAGTTTTCAATTCCACTTCGCACTAAAGCCTCAGCAACATATCCACCTACACCACCTAAACCAAAAATAGCCACTTTAACTTTAGAAAGTTTTTCAACATTATCTTTTCCAATAACATATGATGTTCTTATAAATTGTTCTTTCATAATGTCTCCTATTTAAAAAAGCGGACTTAATAATTGTCCGCATAATAATTAATATCTATCTTTCATACATGGAAATAAAATAACCTCTCGAATTGATGTTTGTTCTGTTAAAAACATAACAAGTCGATCTATTCCCATGCCAACGCCACCACAAGGAGGCATACCGTATTCTAATGATTCAATAAAATCAATATCCATTTCATTAGCTTCATCATTGCCGGCTTCACGTTCTGCAAGTTGCGCTAAGAATCTATTCTTTTGATCAATAGGATCATTTAATTCAGTATATGCATTTGCAAACTCATGTCCGCCGATATAAAGCTCAAATCTTTGAACAAATCGTGGATCTTCTGGATCAATCTTTGTTAAAGGAGATATCTCTACTGGATGACCACATAAGAATGTTGGTTGAATTAATTTATCCTCACAGAATGTTTCAAAGAAAGCATCGATAATATGTCCTACAGTGAAATGTTTTTCTACTTTAATTCCATGTTTTGAAGCTAGTTCTGTTGCTTCTTCTAAAGAATAATGATTGTTTTTAAAATCAATACCAACATATTCTTTAATCATTTCACACATAGTCACTACTTTAAATGGCTTAGAAATATCAATTTTTTCTCCTTCAGGATCAAATATATTCATAAATACTTCTTTTCCTGCGACTTTATTTGCGGCATGCTTAATCATACCTTCAGTAATTCTCATCATTGAAGATAAATCGCCATAAGCTTCATATAATTCAATTGTGGTAAATTCTGGATTATGAGTTAAGTCCATTCCTTCATTTCTAAACAAACGTCCTATTTCATAAACCTTTTCTAAGCCACCGACAATTAAACGTTTTAAAGGTAATTCTGTAGCAATTCTTAAATAAAACTCTCTATTTAATGCATTATGATGAGTAATAAATGGACGTGCAGTTGCGCCACCTTGAATAGATTGTAAGACCGGTGTATCAACTTCAATAAATCCTAAATTATCACAATATTCTTGAATAGCCCGTATTATTTTTGGTCTAGCGACAGCAACTCGCTTTGCTTCCTCATTCATAATTAAATCAACATAACGACGGCGATATCTTTCTTCTTTATCAGTAAGACCATGGAATTTTTCAGGAAGTGGTCTTAAAGCTTTTGTTAAATGGGTATATTCACGACATTTCACTGTTGGTTCACCTGTTTGGGTTAACATAATTGTGCCTTTAACACCGACAATATCACCAACATCCGCCATTTTAAAAAGAGAGTACATTTCTTCACCAACATCATTAATACTAATATAAACTTGTTGCTTTCCTTTTAAATCTTGAATAGCAAAGAAACTAGCTTTTCCCATTTTACGAATAAACATAATTCTACCCGCAATAGAAACTTCTAAGTTAAGTTGTTCAACTTCTTCGTGAGTTAACCCTGCAACTTTTTCTTTAATATCTAATGAATAATGAGTTCTACCAAAAGCTTGACCAAATGGATCAATGCCTCTTTCAATATATTTCTCTAACTTGTTACGACGATTAATCTCTTGTTCTGTCAATTTAATGTCTGCCATAAAATCACCTCAGCTAAGATATAATACAATATTTTTCAAACTTTTAAAAGCAAATTGAACAATATTAAGGGCAATAACATAAAAACGAATTATTTAATTGAGCTATTTAATTAAGCTTTAGATATTATCAATAATTTCATAAAACTCTTTTTCATTATTAATAGATGTTGAAAGTTTAATTCTTAAATTTTTGGTGTTAGGCGCATCTTTGGAGGAATAATTTTAAAATAAATGAAAAAAATAAAAAGTTATA
>CAZZGL010000066.1:0-1866 GCA_964654155.1 uncultured Staphylococcaceae bacterium
ACTATTTTTGAAAAAGAAGCAAAATTAGGAGGGGCGTTAACATATTTAATACCTTCATTTAGGCTTCCATATCATGCGGTTGCTAATGAAATTAAAAAAGTTTATGAATTAGGAGTGGAAGTAAGACTTAATACCGAAATAAAAAACTTAGATTTGTTATTAAAAGAAGGCTATTCTGCAATGTTTATAGCTTTAGGCGCGAGTAAATCTAAGCCATTAGGGATTAAGGGCGAACATTTAAAAGGGATATATTCTGCAAATGATTTTTTGTATGCTATTAGAAAAATTCAATTAGGAGAAATAAATGAAAGTTATCCTTTAGATGGTGCAAAGAAAATATTAGTTATCGGAGGAGGAAATGTTGCTCTTGATGCGGCAAGAAGCGCTAAAAGGTTAGGCGCGGAAGTAATTGTTATTTATCGAAGAACTGAAAAAGAAATGCCGGCATTTGAAGAAGAAATTAAGCATGCTTTAGAAGAAAATATTAAGTTTATGTATCTTGTTAATCCAAAAGAGTTTATTGGTGTTGATTGTGTTAATAAAGTTGTATTAACTAGAAATGAATTAGGAACTCCTGATCAAAGTGGTCGTTGTCGTCCTGTTGAAATTAAAGGATCAGAGTTTATTATAGATAATGTAGATGGAGTTATTACAGCAATAAGTTCTTATCCAAATTCAGAATTATTAAAGGAACAAATAAAATTGAATCCATGGGATGGAATTATTATTGATGAAAATGGTAGAACATCGATTGAGAATGTTTATGCTGGGGGAGATGTTGTAACTGGTCCTTTAACACTAACTAATGCAATGATACAAGGAAAAAAGGCAGCAAGAGCAATACATGAAATGATGATAGAAAAAAGGAAATAAGATTATGGTAAAAACAAAAAGAGTAAGTGATTGGGATTTGATGATAAGTGGAAGATTATATAATTCATCTAGTAATGATGTAAAAAAACGTCATGAGCAAGGATTAAGAAGATGTGATAGATTTAATAAAATACCATTATGGAGAAGTAAAGCTAAACAAAAGGCATTATTAAAACTTATTCCTTCCGCTAAAGGAAATAATTTTAGTGTATTTAGCCCATTTTATTGTGAATATGGTGTTAATATCCATGTTGGTAAAGATTGTTTTATAAATTATAATTGTATATTTCTTGATGTTTCCCCAATTACTTTAGGTAATGGAGTGTGGATTGGGGCAAATGTGACATTAGCGACACCAAATCATCCTTTACTTGTTGAAGAAAGATTAGCAGGTGATTATCCTGATGGAAGATACAATCTTGAATACTCTTCACCAATTGTTATTAAAGATGGCTGTTGGATATGCTCAAGTGTTACTATATGTGGCGGAGTTACAATTGGTGAAAATAGTGTTATTGCGGCAGGCTCGGTTGTAACAAGAGATGTTCCACCTAATACTTTAGTTGCAGGTGTACCTGCTCGTGTTATTAGAACTATTGATAATGATGATCGTATTAATGTTTGGGAAACATATATTGATGGTGATATACCTCTTTCTTATAGAAAAAAACCGTAAAACAGGGGGAATGGTTTTACGGCTTACATTAACATTTGTTGGAATTTTATAAAGGCAAATCTTTTTTCGTAAATTTAATAGATCCTAAAATATAACCAATTAAACCTAATATTAATAAGATAGAAAATTTCCAAACAAATGTTGCAGTTCCATCAATAATAGAAATAACATCAAATAATGAAATAATACTTACATAATTAAAGTAATTTAAAGTATCTAAACGAACAACGGAAGGAATAACAGAACTACCAAATAATCCTAACATTGCGGCGACTAGAGCGAAGATACTTAATCCTCCTCCAATTGCCATTGAATGT
>CAZZGL010000066.1:1966-6290 GCA_964654155.1 uncultured Staphylococcaceae bacterium
CATTGCGGCGACTAGAGCGAAGATACTTAATCCTCCTCCAATTGCCATTGAATGTTTACTTCTATCAAAATAACAAGAGGTAAAGAAGCATAATCCTGATAAGGTGAATAGGACTAAGAACGCTCCAAGATTTAAAAGAAGTAATTTTCCAAAAGTTAATCCTACTTCTTCAGTTATTAATGTTAAGCAAATGCTTCCGGTTATTGTTGTTAAAGTAAACATGGCAAATAGTGAACCAACTAAATATACCGCTTGTGTAAAGACAATATCTTTTCTTTTTGTAGATGTTGATAAGACATATGCCATAGAACCACTATCGACTTGACCAGCAATTAAATTGTTAGATGCCATTATCATATAAATGATAGGAAGTAATAAACCAGCAAGTTTATAGAATATAGATCCGACAATTAGCATATATAAATCTGCTTTTCCAACTTCTTCTAGAGCTTCGGAGACCATTTCTGGAAGGGTGGAAAGAAAACTTGATGAAATATCTTGTGCTAAATCCTCTTTTACTTTTTCACTTGCAAGAAGATATTCATCATGATTTTCATAATCTTCTTCTTTAATTAAAGATAATTCGTAATTAACTCTTCCTTGATAGGTTATAACTGCGGTATTTGCCATGTGTTTTATAGAATCGTAAGTATAACCGAATGTATCGAATTTTTCTTTTGTTACACCATAACTTGATAAAGCAGAAGTTAATTGTTCAATGTTTTCTTCTTTTGACATATTACCCGCTAAAAAGATAGGAGAAGTGTAAGAAGAACGATTTTGACGATATTCTATTCTTTCTTCAGATGAAAGATAATCATTAATGTCATTACTTGAAATGTGATTAATTATCGACATTATATCGTAGTCAGCAGGAATTATTTCATTATATTGTTCATAGAAATCATTGAATAGACCGTTTGGATTTAAGGTGTACATAATACTTCCTAGCACTTCTTGAGTTTCTGTAGAGTCTTTCGTATATCCTTTATTATTCGTAAATGTATATACATAATTTTGTAAATCTTCACATGCGTATGTATAAGCATATTCAATTGCTTTAGTACTTGATATAGGGCTAGAGGATGACCATTCTATTAAGGCTTCTTGATATTTATTTGCTTCTTCATAATCATCTATGTTAGGCATTGAACTTTGCCAAGTATTAATGGATTCAATATAAGATTGACCGCATTCTGTAGTAATAGTTGGTATAGAATTTTTCCATATTTGTAGATCTTGATAATATTCGCTTTCATTATTGTATGATGATTGTTCAGGTTTTAATGAGAGCCAAGTTAGATATGATATATTATCGCTTGCATTAGATGAAAAATAACTATCAAATGTGGATAATCCATTTAGAGAATAATCATAATAAGATAACGCTCTTTTTTCCATTTGAGCATCTATTTCTTTAGTGATAATTGTATCTTGAATAGCATTTTTAACTTCACCAATATTACCATTTCCAGAAATTAACATAACACATGCAAGCATAAAGCAAACAGCAAAAGTTGTAATTGCCCACATTGTTCCATTTGCTTTGCATGATTGTTTAAATAAAGCTTTATTAAACATAATTATTCCTCCTTTGTTTCATTGCTTTGTTTTCGAGTAGATAGCAAAACTTTTTTAAAGTGCATTTCTAGTGTATAAGGCAGTTCTGATATAAATTTAACATCATAATTTTTTAGAGTTTTTAATAGTTCTGCTGTTTTATTTTCTTCAATACATATTGTTACTTGATTATATTGTTCTTGTAACCTTGTTATTTTATATTTTTCTTTTAAAAACTTTAGATAATCTTCTTTAGAATGAAATTCAATTTTAAAATCTTTTATTGGACGATGACGAATATCATTCATATCACAAATATCAATAATGTGACCATCGCTTATAAGGACAACTTTATCGCATGTTTTTTCTAATTCATCAAAGCTATGACTGCTCATGAAAATAGTTTTTCCTTTACGATGTTCTTCTTGGATGATATCCAAAAATGTTGCCCTCATTAATGGATCTAATCCGGTAGTTGGTTCATCTAATATAATAATTGGTGAGTCATTCATCAATGCCGATACAAGAGCGGTTTTCTGTTTCATACCTTTACTCATTCTTTTTAAGTTTGCGCGCGGATCTAATTGTAATCGCTTAATTAAATCGTTTGCATAACTCATATTTTTAAGGCTTAAGAATTCGGCTTGGCATTTTAAGAATTCGGTTCCAGTTTTTAAATCAGGAAAGGCTATTTCTCCAGGAACATAACCTATATATTTAACAATTTCACTTGAATGCTCAAAAGATGATAATCCATAAACTTTTACTTCACCTGATGTCGGTTTTATAAATCCCATGATGTGGCGGATGGTTGTGGTTTTACCGCTTCCATTTGTACCTACATAGCCAATCATTTCGCCTTTATTAATTGTTAAATTAAGATCAAAAACTCCCTTACCATTTCCATAATCTTTTGTTAAATTGTTAATTTCAATTACTTTCATTATAGAGCACCTCCATAATCATTATTTTCTTTATAAAATTTCATAAAATAATCTTCTAAGGTTTCTTTTCTATTACTAAAAGAAACAATTTCAAGAGAAGAAAGAATATTGATAAAGTTATTTAAATCTTTATCTTCAACAGAAATAAAAATATTTAATTCTTTTTGTTCAAGAATTGTTAATGAATTAATGGAAGAAGATTGACTAATAAATTTATCGAATGATTTTTGAGCTTTAAAAGTTATGCTATAAAACTTTAATGAAGCGTGTTTTAAATCATTTGCAATAAATTCAGATACAATTTTTCCATCTTTAATAATGGCAATGCGGTCGCATGTGGAATCTATTTCTGAAAATATATGGCTTGATAATAAAATAGTTTTACCTCTTCTTTTTTCTTCATGAATAAATTCAATAAACTTTTCTTGCATTACTGGATCTAATCCGCTTGTAGGTTCATCTAAAATTAAGACATCAGGATCAGACATAAATGCGGTAACGATAGCAAGTTTCCGTTTAACACCTAAACTCATTCTTTTAGTTTCGCAAGACAGAACTTTATCATCTAATTCAAACATATTTAATATTTTATCTAGCATTTCTTGGTTATGTTTCTTTTGTAAATCTTGCATCATTTTGATAAATTCATATCCAGTTAATCCGGTCGGCAACGCTATTTCTCCAGGAATATAACCAACATTTTCTAAGATAAGATCATAATCGCAAAAAGATTCATAACCAAATATTTTGCAACTTCCTTTATCTGGTTTAGAGAATCCCATTAAGTGTCTTATTGTTGTTGATTTACCCGCTCCATTAGGCCCTAGAAATCCAAATACTTCACCTTTATTTACATGAATGTTAACATCGAAAACCCCGCGACCATAACCATAATCTTTTGTTAAATGGTTAATGTCAATAATAGGTTTAGAAATGTTTTTTTGTTTTTCTTTCATAAGACTCACCCCTTTTTTGAACACTGTTGATTTTTTTGGATTGCCATATTATTCTATAAATTGGAAAGGAAATAAAGAACATTTTTATAGTCATTGTTGATATATGAACAAAAACTAGAAAATTGTTCAAAAAAATTATGAAAGCGAAAAATACAAATAGTTCATCAACAAAAACTAAAGGAATAATTAAAAAAGTATTTGCCGAAATGTTGTGTGAGAAAAGAGAAGTTGGAAAAATATCAGTGACTGAGTTATGTACACGCGCGAATATTTGTCGAGGTGCATTTTATGCTCATTATGATGATATTTATGGAGTTGCTGAAGATTATGAAAATGAATTAATAGATACTTTCTTTAATAAAATTAGATTATTAAGTTCTTATAGTATTAATGAATTTATTAATTCTATTTTTGAATATATATATCAAAATGATGAGAACTATCGATTATTATGTAAGTCAAATGATTTCCTTTTTGCGGCTAAAAAGCTTGCGGATATAGCATCGAAAAAAATATTGGAATTGTGTAAAAAAGATTCAAGAATTAAAAAAACTGAATGTTTAGAATTAGATATTAAAATATTTATCGAAGGATTATTTTGCGAATATGTAAGATATTGTAGAGGATATTCACAAGTAAAAATTGAAGATCTGTATGATTATACAAAATATTGGGTAAAACATTTTATAGATTCAAGATCTTAATTATTCTTATTAATAGATTCTATAAAAGATATGATAAAAAGTATTGTTTTTATTACTAAAAAGATATATCTTAATTAGTAGAAAAACGCGCCAATAGCTCAACTGGATAGAGTGTCAGACTTCGAATCTGAAAGTTGCGGGTTCGAGTCCTGCTTGGCGT
>CAZZGL010000067.1:0-5989 GCA_964654155.1 uncultured Staphylococcaceae bacterium
TTTTAAAGTAAAAAAGGGCCAGAAACTTTTTTAGTTTCTTAACAGCCCCTTTTTTGTACTATTGTTCATTAATGTTAGAAATTGAAAAAGCTATCTTCTTACCTAATCCAGGAATAACAGGTGCAGAAATCGCAAAGACATAGAAAGATTCCGTATTAGCAATATCATTTTCAGTTATTTCAATTTGTAACTTAAAATTCTTATCAAAGCCTGAATTGTCATCACTTGCTATAGGATTATTAACATCAATATTTCCACTTCCATAATAGGCAATTGCAGGTCCTTCATTATTAAGCCATATATCATCGGACCAAGATTCAATTATATAATTTCCTGCTTTACTTGGTTTAAAACCATAATAAATTGATTCTTCAGGGCTACTTATATCAGCTTTATAAATACCTTCTGAAACAATATATGGATTATTTACTGTTCCTTCATCACCAGTTTCTTTTGCAGTTGCAGAAGAAACTTCCAAAAGATTAATTGTAAAGCATTTATTATCCTTAGTTGCGGTATATCCTGGTTTATAGGTAAATTCTTCAGGAATATTAATTAAATGAACTAAATATTCTCCCTCTTCTAATTCAATTGTGGCTAACCCATCAACAGCATTTTTAGGATAACAATTTGTATCGCTACACCATTGGACAGTAAAATTTGATGTAAGCAAATATCCATCTGGTTTTACAACTTGAACGCGATATTTACCATCATTATAATCCATCTCGTTAGGCAAGATATTACTAGAAGCAGTTGAGGAAGAATTATTATTTGTCGTCGTCTCCCCATTATTTCCTCCACAACTAGTTAGTAATAATATAAATAAAGCACCAATTTTCAATATATTTTTATTCATAATCATCCCTCCATTTAAACAAATTAAGTAATACAATTTTTCTATTTAGTGCATATATCATAATTTAAAACTTTATTTTTTTCAACATTTCTCTTAAGTTAAGCGCTATCATTTAATAAACAAATTTATTTTTTTCCTTTAGTTGTTTACAAAATAAATATAGCTTGATAAAATTAACACATTAAATTATTTAAAAAAAAGGAGAGATTTATATGAGAAAAAGAATAATTCCATTAATGTTACTTGGTCTTTTAACTTTAGCTAATTTAGTTGGTTGTAATGAGAACAATAATCTAAGTTCTTCGCAAACGACTGAATCTCCAACCACTACAAATATTACAACTACAACACCAAGTACAGCAAATCCAAGTACTGCTACGCCTAGCACAGTAACTCCAAGTACAGCTAATCCAACCACAAACAAAACCGAAGTAACTAGTACATCCACGACCACTATTCATGTCGAAAGTGTCAGCTTAAGTGCGGATAATACTTCATTAAACATCGGCGATACCGCAACTATAATGGTTTCTATTTTACCAGAAGATGCCACCGATAAAAGTTATTCCTTATCAAGTAGTAATAACGAAGTAATTTCTATTGAAAACAATGTTATTACCGCTTTAAAAGAAGGAAATTCCACAATTACAGTTACTACAACTGATGGAGAAAAAACTGATTCTATTGATATTTCTGTTGCTTCTCAATATAGTAAAGTTTCTATTACAGTTGATGAACTACCTGAATCTGTTACAAGTTTTTGTATCGAAGGCAGTATTTCAAAATCTAAAATTACTGCTGCTGGAACTTATGATAATTTCTATGTTGGCGACGCTCTTACCGGTTATATAAATGGAAATGCTGATGCATATGAAATTTATATCTATGCTGGTGAATTAGAAGGAGAAATATCAGAATTGATATATTCTACTTCAGGATTTGAAATTGCCGAAGAATATGGAGAAAGTTTAATAATTTCTGTTGTTGAAGCAACTGCTAAAACTGCAAATATTGTAGTTATAAATGAAGATAATATAAGCGTTAATTACACTATTAACTATACAAATTCTTCATCAACTCTACCAAATAATATTGAAATAGGAGACTGGATTACCATATCAATAACCTCTGAAATCGAAGATGGTTATGAATGTGTTATCACCTATAAATATGGAAATGGCAATGATAATACATATGAACATGGTATCGAAGTTACTGGAGACTTAACAATTACAATTAGCAAAAAGAAATTAGAAACTGTCTTAGTAAAAATTATTTTCAATGTTACAAAGTATACTGATGACAAAAAAGACACAGGTATTGGAAATTACTTACGTGATGGAGACTATAACTATTATAGAGGCGGCGATCATCAAATTAAATATGGAGAAACATTGTATTTGTTAAATCCATGGGGTGCAAGTTTCAAAGTTAAAATTGTTGTCGGTGGTACAACTATCAAAGATGGTTCAATTACTAGTATTTTAAATGGCAAAAATAAATTTGAGTTTAAAATCACTGGTGAGACTACAATTACTTTATCTGACTTATAAAATCAAGAGGCAATTTTGCCTCTTTTTTAGTGATTATCTATTGTATTATTTAAATAGCAAAGGTGAATATTTCTTTTTTTAAATTGATAAATAAATTTTGATAAATCTATTATTTTATTTAGTAAATAAAAACCAATAAATGAGGAAATTAAAATATATGTATAATTTTTATATACCACGAATTCGATAATTTTATATAGTACATATATTGCATAACTAAATATATTAAGTAAATCATTCTTTAATAAATATTTTTTTACATTTAAAAAGTAGTTTGTTTTATTTTCTTCATTAAATGCTTTCTTTTCATATAATCCTAGCCATTTTTCTTCCTTTATTAAAAACTTATTAAAATAATAATTTAAAATAAAAATTAAAAAAATAACTATATAATTAATAATCGATATATTACTCATTGAAATAATCAACAAATTAACAATTACATATATTTTTTCTATAAGTTTCATATATAAAGCAATATAATTTGATAAATGAATACTTACTTTTGAAAATTTATTATGGTCTAAATCTTTTTCGTTAGAATATCTTTTTAATCGATTAATGGTATAAGATCTTGTAATGATATTACCTATATATTGTAAGATAAACACACATAAAATTGATAAAAAATAAAATATTGTGTTGTTAATAAAAATACAATTTGCCACTAAAAAGATTAATTCACATATAGATATAAAAAGAATTGGTAATAATGGAACTACTCTATTTATTTTTAATGAACACTCTATTTTATTAAATTCAGTAGATAATAAATATTTTCCTTTAAAAATATCTAAGAAATGTTCTTTTTTTACCTTAATGACGCCGAAATTTGGGTCATTATAATAAACTTTTTTTGCGGTTTTTTTTACTACTAAAACATAATGATTATTATTAACTCCTTTAATTAACGCGATAAATGGTGCATTAATTTTATCTAAATCATAACATTCATATCCTTTTAAAGTTACTCCATATTTTAATGATATATTTTTTAATTCAAGAAATGTATAATTACCATTTTCTTTTGGATTTGATAAATATAAATATCTTGAATCATTATATAAAGCCGCTAAAAGCATTTTCAAACAGGCAAAGCCACAGTCATCATCATAAAGTTGATAACAAAAATAATTCTTCATTTTAAAATCCCCCTATATATAATTAGGGTTAAATTTTAAATATTCCTACTTTGAAATATCTTCTAAGCAAGTTAAATGTAATTTTAAATAACCTATATTATCAATTATTTTATATGAAAGAACCTTTTCTTCAAGTATTTTTTCTTCTTTATTAAATTGTGATGCTACTAAAGTACTCGCGCGATCAATCAATCTATTTAATAATTCAACCTCTTCTTCATTTTTATTTAAAGAATCCTCAACTTCAACTATCGTCCATGTATATGCATATACTTGACCTTCAACACCAACAGTTATTTCTTCTCCTGTAGGAGTAATTATCGTATCACTTATTAATAAATCACCTTTTTCAACATATTGATTTTCTTTGACTTTAATTTCACCGCTACTAACAATAAAATGAGAAATAATCCCATTTTTAGATGCATATTTAGAACCACTTTTTATAGGAAGATCAATTTCGTTTCTTCTTTTTGTATAGCTGCAATTTAAATTAATACCTTCTAATCTTAATTCTAAGAATTCTATATAATCATAAAAAGTTGATTTTAACTTTTTTTCATAAGTTAAAAGTTCATTAAATGTTGGCTTAGGAGCGTATTTTTTTAATCCCATTGCTTCTAATTCCACTTTTAACATTGAAGAAATGGATTCAGATGTTCCATTAATTGTAATTTCATATATTCTATTTGAACTTATAAAAAATAAAGATAAAGCAATAATTAAAGCAATAATTGTGGTTTTTCGTTTTAGTAAATTATAAATAATTCGATATATTCCTGTTCTTTTTACAATTTTCACTTTTTTAAACAATTTATAAATTTTCTTTTTTTGTCCAATATCGGTTTCAAAAACATATGTGTATTCATCAACTTTTTTTAAATTATAAATTATGATATTTTCTTTTTTTAAAATAGATAAAGCATTAGTAATATCAAATACCGTGATAAGATATACTTCTCTATTTTTAAACATAATCAAAATGGATGTTATCGATTACTCCACATATATGAAGTTCATCTTTCTCATAATAATTAATCTTTAAATTTATTCCATTAACTTTTAAAATAGATTTCTTTAAATATATAACTACTTCATTTTGATCTATTCTTAATAAAGTCTTATAGTAATAAATTTTCAAAGTATTTTTTTCATAAATTATCAATCTTATCACCATTAAAATATATGAAAAAGGATAAAAAAAAGACCATAGCACCGCTACAGCCAATTTTTCAAATTAATAAGATTTACGACGAGCTTGTTCAGATTTTAATTTACGACGAACGCCAGGTTTTAAATAGAACTCTCTCTTGCGAGCTTCAGCAAGGGTTCCAGCCTTGTTAACTTGTCTTTTGAAGCGACGTAATGCTTCATCTAAAGTTTCGTTGTCACGGACGACTGTCTTTGGCATTTATTTTCCCCTCCTTCTGAAGCTTAATAAGCTTTCACAACAAAAAAATTATATAATTTTAATAAGAAAAAATCAACTAAATAATGCTTTTTTTCAGTTTTTTTGTCTATTTTTTTATTTACTAAAGCAAAATTAAGGTAAATAAACAATTATTTTCTTAAAAAAATCAAAAAACACTCTATTTAGCAAATAATTTTGGTCCTGAACTTGTGCCTATACGAGTTGCACCTGCTTCAACCATTTTTACTAAATCTTCGTAAGTACGAATTCCTCCACTAGCCTTAACTCCGCAGCGATCACCAACAGTTTTTCTCATTAAGCTCACTGCATGTGCAGTTGCGCCACCTGTAGAAAAACCAGTTGATGTTTTCACAAAATCGGCACCAGCTTTAACAGATAATTCACTCGCGCGAACAATTTCTTCATCACTTAATAAACATGTCTCTAAAATAACTTTTAATACTTTACCTTTACATGCATTTCTAATATCTTTTATTTCTTGATAAACATATTCATCATTACCCGCTTTTAATTGAGAAACATTAATTACCATGTCAATTTCATCTGCGCCTTCTTCAACAGCTTCTTTTGTTTCAAAAACTTTAACATTTTTTAAAGTTGCACCTAAAGGAAATCCAATAACTGTACATACTTTAACATTGCTATCATGAAGTAATTTAACGCATAAAGGAATAAATGAAGGATTAACACAAACACTCATAAAATCAAATTGTTTAGCTTCCATACAAAGCTTTTCAACATCTTCGATTGAGGCATCTGGTTTTAAAATTGTGTGATCAATTAATTTGTTATAATTCATAGTTACACCTGCTTTCTATTCATATTCTACCATGTTTTATATTTCTTTCAATAAAGACAATTTAAATAATCAAAAAATAAAAGTTAAAAAAAGCAGTAATAAATTTAAATCATTACCGCAAATTTAAAAACTATTTACTTTTTTTAGTCTTCTTTTCTTTGACGACTGCGTTACCATCATAGTATCCGCATTCTGGACAAACTC
>CAZZGL010000068.1:0-5741 GCA_964654155.1 uncultured Staphylococcaceae bacterium
ATTCAATATTAACAATATGCTTTATCGAGTAAGTTTTAATTTAAAAGTTTAGGATATATATAATTTCTTAGAAATCTTTTAAAAGTCTAAATTTTTGGGGTGTTAAAACCTGAAGACGGGATAATTAATTTTAAAACTAAAGTCAATTTTTGAAATATTTTTAGTATATTTCATTTTAATGTATTATATTTTATGCTATCATTTACTTGAAAAATTAATTATTTACAAGGGAGTTTATTCATGGGGGAAATTTATCTAATTACAGGCGGAACAGGATCTTTTGGCAATGCTTTTGTTGAAAGATTATTAAAGATGGATGTTAAAGAAATTCGAATTCTTTCAAGGGACGAAGAAAAGCAAAATGAAATGAGAAAAAAAATTCATGATGAAAGATTAAAATTCTATATTGGTGATGTTAGAGATTACAATTCAATTGTTGGAGCGTTTAGAGGAGTTGATTATGTTTTCCATGCTGCTGCTTTAAAACAAGTTCCTTCTTGTGAATTTTATCCAATGGAAGCTGTTAAGACAAATGTTATTGGTTCTAATAATGTTATTTCAGCTTGTGTTGCAAAAGGCATTAAAAAAGCAATCTTCTTATCTACTGATAAAGCGGCTTATCCAATTAATGCGATGGGAATGACTAAAGCATTAATGGAAAAGAATGTAATTGCTAGAAGTAGACAAATGGAAGAAGGAGACCCAATTCTTTGTTTAACTAGATATGGAAATGTTATGGCTTCTAGAGGATCAGTAATACCATTATTCTGTGAACAAATAGAAGAAGGTAAAAAGTTAACAATAACAAATCCAGATATGACTAGATTTATGATGACATTAGAAGATGCAGTAGATTTAGTTTTATATGCATTTGAACATGGTGAACAAGGTGATTTATTTGTTCAAAAAGCACCTGCAGCAACTATAGAAACTCTTGCAAAAGCGGTATTAGAACTCAAGGGTTCTGATATAGGTTATTCTATTATTGGAACAAGACATGGAGAAAAGCTATATGAAGTCTTAGTCACCACAGAAGAAATGCTACGTGCAGAATCATTACCAGGATTTTATAGAATACATGCAGATAATAGAAATTTAAATTATGATAACTTCTTTACAAAAGGAAATAAAGATTTAGAAAATATAGATCAATATACTTCACATAATACTGAAAGATTGGATGTTGAAGGTATGAAGAAGTTATTATTAAAATTAGATTTATTTAAATAATTGAGGTAAAAAAATGAAAGTACTAATAACTGGATCAAATGGATTTATAGGTAAAAATCTTCAAGCAGAATTATTAAATAAGAAATATAGTGGTTTAATTGAACCTCTATATTTTGATAATGATACAGATATTAGTAAACTAGATGAATATTGTACTTGCTGTGATTTTGTTATTCATCTTGCGGGTGTTAATAGACCTCAAAATGAAAATGAATTTATGGAAGGTAATTATGGGTTCACTTTAAAGGTTTTAGAGTTATTAAAGAAACATAATAACAAGTGTCCTATATTAATTACTTCATCTATTCAAGCTTCATTAGATAATCCTTATGGCAAATCTAAAAAAGCAGGGGAAGATTTAATATTTGAATATGGTAAAGATAATAATGTTCATGTATTAGTGTATAGATTACCTAATGTATTTGGTAAATGGTGTAAACCTAATTATAATAGTGCAATTGCAACATTTTGTAATAATATAGCTAATGATTTACCAATACAAGTTAATGATAGAAATCATGTTATGAATTTAGTTTATATTGATGATGTTATTAAAGAAATCATTAACGCTATATATAGTAAGGAAAATAAAATTGATGATTATTGCTATGTAGAACCAGCAATTAAAACTACTTTAGGTGAAATAGTAGATACTATTTATAGTTTTAAAGAACATAGTAAAACATTAGAAGTACCAAATCATAATTCATTATTAGAAAGATATTTATATGCTACATATTTATCTTATTTACCAACTGATAAATTTAAATATGATCTAGTGGAACATAAAGATGATAGAGGTTCATTTACAGAGATAATTAGAACTATAGGACAATGGCAGTTTTCTGTTAATAAATCTAAACCAGGTATTACTAAAGGTAATCATTTCCATCATACTAAAAATGAAAAATTCTTAGTGGTACAAGGTAAAGCAATTATTGCATTTAGAAAAGTTGGTACAAAAGAAGTGATTGAATATGAAGTATCAGATGATAAACTAGAAGTAGTTAATATTCCAACAGGATACACTCATTCAATTACAAACATTGGTGAAGATGAACTAATTACATTTATGTGGGCTAATGAACCATTTGATAAAGATAATCCTGATACGATTTATATGGAGGTGTATGTAGATGAATAAACTTAGATTAATGACTATTGTAGGTACAAGACCGGAGATTATTAGATTGTCTGCAACAATTAAATGTGCAGATAAGTTCTTTAATCAGATTTTAGTACATACAGGTCAAAACTATGATTACACATTGAATGAAATATTTTTTAAAGATTTAGGATTAAGAGAACCTGATTATTATCTTAATGCTGTTGGTAGTCATTTAGGAGAATCGATTGGTAATATTATTGCTAAAGCTTATGCACTAATGGTAGAAGTTAAACCAGATGCTTTATTAATATTAGGAGATACTAATTCTTGTTTATCAGCAATTGCGGCAAAACGATTACATATACCTATATTTCATATGGAAGCAGGGAATAGATGTTTTGATGAATGTTTGCCAGAGGAAACAAATAGAAGAATAGTTGATCATATTGCAGATGTTAATATATGTTATTCAGAACACGCAAGAAGATATTTAAATGCAGAAGGAGTGGCAAAAGAAAGAACATATGTTTCTGGTTCTCCAATGGCGGAAGTACTTCATGCAAATTTAGATAGTATTGAATCCTCTAATGTATTAGAAAGATTAGGATTAGAAAAGAAAAAATATATATTATTATCAGCACATCGAGAAGAAAATATTGATAATGAAGAAAACTTTTTATCATTAATGAATGCAGTTAATTCATTAGCAGAAATATATGAAATGCCAATATTATATTCATGTCATCCGAGAAGCAAAAAGTTTATTGAATTAAGAAATTTTAAATTTGATAAACGAGTCATTCAACATGAACCATTAGGATTCCATGATTATAATAATCTACAAATGAATGCTTATTGTGTTGTTTCCGATAGTGGAACCTTACCAGAAGAAAGTAGCTTTTATTTATCAATTAATAAACCAATTCCTGCAGTGTGTATAAGAACATCAACAGAAAGACCAGAAGCTTTAGATTCAGGAAACTTCGTTTTAGCGGGTATTAGTAAGAATGAAGTTTTACAAGCAGTTGATATGGCTGTAAGAATGATAGAAGAAAAAGATTTAGGTAAACCATGTGAATATTATATTGATGAGAATGTATCAATAAAGGTTGTTAGATTAATTCAATCATATACATCTGTTGTTAATAAGATGGTGTGGAGAAAGAAGTAAAAAAGTATGAATATTGGAATTTTAATATCTTCAATTTATAAAGGTGGAGCGGAGAGAGCAGCAACGCGTATTTCAAAGATATTAAGTAAAAAACATAATGTTTATATGATTGTTTTTTCTCAAGAAGATTCTCCTGCTTATGATTATGGAGGAACATATATTGATATGAAATGTGTGCCTAAAAAAGGAGTTATTGGTAAATTACTACTTAGTCTTAAAAGAAAAAGAGTTTTAACAAAAATTAAAAAGGAATATAAGCTTGATATTGTGATAAGTTTCATGAAAAGTCCTAATTTTGTTAATGCGATATCAACAGTTAAGAATTGCAGGTGCTTTGTTTCTATTAGAAATTATCTTTTTGAAGAAAAAAAATTAGGATTGTTTGATAAATTGCAATTATTATCATTAAAAATAACATTAAAAAAGGCAGATAAAATAATTTCAGTTAGTAAGGAAATTAATGAATCAATTAAATGGAAATATGGCAAAATAAAAAAATTGAACGAAAAATTAGAAGTTTTGTATAATCCGTACGATTTTAATGAAATAGAAGAATTATGTAAACAAGATTATTTTTTACCTAATAATTATAGAAATCATTTTATTTTTTGTACGATGGGACGAATTCAACATCAAAAAGGATTTTGGAATTTAATTAAGTCATTTTATTTATTTCATAAAAAGTATAATGGTTCAAAATTAATAATAATAGGTGAAGATTTTTCAAATGGAAGAATAACCAATTTGATTGATAAGTTATCTCTTTCTGATGATGTTTTATTGGTTGGAAAGCAAGAAAATCCATTTTGTATTATTGCTAAGACACAATGTTATATATTAACTTCACTTTTTGAAGGTTTTCCAAATTCATTGGTAGAAGCTATGGCGTGTGGTACTCCTGTAATTGCGGCTAATTGCAAATCTGGTCCAAAAGAAATTCTTGATGACAAAGTTGATTTGAAAGTTGAAAGAGTTTATGAGGCAAAATATGGATTAATTTATAAATGTTTTTCTGAGTTTAAAGAGGATTATTCATTTAATATATTAGAGGAGCATCAGGTTTTAGCTGATGCGATGGAAAAAATGTACCTTGATGATAAATTGAGACAATTTTATAGTATAATAGGAATCGAAAGAGCAAAAACATTTAGTTATGATAAATTTGACAAGCATATCCATGAAATCATTACAGGGAGGAAATAGCATGAAAATAGCAGTTGCTGGGACAGGATATGTAGGACTATCTCTTGCAGTATTGTTGTCTCAACATAATGAAGTTGTTGCGGTTGATGTTGTTAAAGAAAAGGTTGATTTAATTAATGAACATAAATCGCCAATTCAAGATAATGAAATCGAAGAATATTTAGAAACAAAAGCATTAAACTTAGTTGCAACATTAGATGGTAAAAAAGCCTATAAAGATGCAGATATAGTTATAATTGCTACACCAACTAATTATGATTCAATTCATCATTATTTTGATACATCATTAGTTGAACAAGTTGTCGAATTAGTTTTAAAAGTTAATCCAAATGCAATAATGATTATTAAATCAACTATTCCTGTTGGTTATACAGAAACGATTAGAAATAAGTATCATAGTAATAACATACTATTTTCGCCTGAATTTTTAAGAGAGTCAAAAGCACTTTATGATAATTTATATCCATCTAGAATTATTGTAGGAGTTCCAATGGATGATGATTATTTAGTAAATAAAGCAAAAGTATTTGCTGAATTACTAAAAGAAGGCGCTATTAAAGAAAATATTGATGTTCTTTTAATGAATCCAACTGAAGCAGAAGCGGTTAAATTATTTGCAAATACATATTTAGCATTGAGGGTAGCATATTTTAATGAATTAGATACTTATGCAGAATCTAAGGGATTGGATACTAAATCAATAATTGATGGAGTTTGTTTAGATCCTCGAATTGGCAGTTATTATAATAATCCATCATTTGGTTATGGTGGGTATTGTTTGCCTAAAGATACAAAGCAACTTAAAGCAAATTTTGCTGATGTTCCAGAAGATCTTATTAGCGCAATCGTGGCCTCGAATTCAACTAGAAAAGATTTTATTGCGGAACAAATACTAAGAAAAGCTGGATTTTATGGTAGCGATAATTCTTTAGGAACAAATGGAGTTCCAGGAAATAAAGTTATTATTGGAATTTATAGATTAACAATGAAATCAAATTCAGATAATTTTAGACAATCATCTATTCAAGG
>CAZZGL010000069.1:0-5660 GCA_964654155.1 uncultured Staphylococcaceae bacterium
TTTCAATATCTTTAGGTGGTACTTCACTAACTAATACTTCTCCTGTCACTTTGTGATAATACGCTGGAATACGATGTCCCCACCATAATTGACGAGAAATGCACCAATCATCAACTTTTTCCATCCAAGAAGTAAATACCTTCTCAAATCTATTTGGATAAAAATTAACTTTATCTTCTGTATTTTGATTAGCTAATGCTTGATCTGCAAGAGGACGCATCTTAATAAACCATTGTTTAGATAAATATGGTTCGACAATCGCATCGCTTCTTTCAGAGTGACCAACAGGGTGAACAATTTCTTCAATCTTAATTAAATCACCATTATTTTTGATGTCTTCAACAAGCTTATCACGACATTCAAAGCGATCTAATCCTTCATATTTACCGGCTAAAGAGTTCATCGTAGCGTCTTTATTCATACAAATAGGATGAGGGAATCCATATTTTTCACCGATAATAAAATCGTTAGGGTCATGAGCAGGGGTACATTTCATAACTCCAGTACCAAAATCTAATTCGACATATTCATCGGCAATAACTGGTAATAAATCTCCATTCGCCGGATTATAGACTTTCTTTCCAACTATATTTTTATATCTTTCATCATTAGGGTTAACAACAACACAAACATCGCCAAACATTGTTTCAGGTCTAGTTGTGGCAACTTCTAAATATTCACTTCGATCTTCAAGCCAGTATTTAAAATAATAGAAACAACCTTTGTCATCTTTATGAATAACTTCAATATTGCTTAATGCAGTTAATTGTACTGGATCCCAGTTAATAATCCTTTCACCTTGATAAATTAATCCTTTATTATATAAGGTCACAAAAACATGATTAACTGCTTTAGAAAGACCTTCATCAAGAGTGAATCTTTCTTTTGAATAGTCAAGCATTAATCCCATTGTTTTCCATTGTTCATGAATAGATGAAGCATATTCAGCTTTCCATTTCCAAGCTTCTTTTAAAAATGCTTCTCGACCAATATCATAACGAGAAATACCTTGTTCACGTAAACGAGCATCTACTTTTGCTTGGGTGGCAATGCCAGCATGATCCATTCCTGGTAACCATAAAACATCATAGCCACATGCTTTTTTATAACGGGCTAAAATGTCTTGAACAGTTGTATTAAAAGCATGTCCGATATGAAGCTTACCAGTAACATTTGGAGGTGGGATGACCATTGAAAACTTTGGTCCATCAATCTCTCCACATTTAAAATAGCCTTTTTCTTTCCAATTTTCGTATTTACCTTGTTCTACTTTTACATGGTCATAATGTTTTTCTAGTGCCATAAATTTCCTCCTGATAAAAAATAAAAGCGTCCTCTATTTCAAAGGACGCTACTAAGCGCGGTACCACCTTTGTTCTTAGTAAATAACTAAGCACTTTACTATTCTCGCAAGTTTACGGGTATATCACCAAGCTCCCAAGCGACATTCCTAATACTACTTATTCTTTTTCACCAACCAAGAACTCTCTTTTAAAGTAAGTATTTCGTACTCTTCTTGTTCAACGCGCTATAATTTTAGCAAATAAAGATTAAAAATAAAAGGTTTTAATCATTGGTTTTTGTTTTTTCTGTTATTTTATTTAAATTTGAAGCAAATTCTTCAACAACTGTTAAATATTCGATCGCAGAAAAAAGTGATTCTAAATCCTTAATATCATCGTTATAGAATTTAATATCAGGAATAAATAAAAAAGTTAATAGCCATTCTTTTTCATAATTTTCAAGATTGTGAATAGATAAATACTCTTTAAATAAAGATGCAATGTCTATTTTTGTCTTATAAGCTTCTTCAAATAAAGATTTTAAATCATATATTGAAGGAGCAATCGCCATTTTATCTAAAGATACAATCTTTCCATATTTAACTATAATGTGGTCATAATTAAAATTCTGATATGTCAAAGATAAACGAATTGTTCCGGCTTTCTTCCACATATCTTCTAATATGTCTAAACGGCGATTTGCTTCTAATAATGCTTTTAAAAGATGGTCGTATACATTTATAAAATACCAATCGCTAGGTTTATGATAAGCTTCTTTTTCAATTCGTTCAATTCGAGAAGTTAAAAGCGTTTTTGTATCCACGATTAAATTATCTAAATAATTGAGCGATTCCTCAAAAAAACCATCGCTAACTTTTACTTCATAAAGAGAATTATGATGTAAATATCCTAATGCTTTCATATAAAAATGAAGTCTAATATCTTTATTCAAATGCTCTTCATCTTCAATATATGGTGTTAAAGAAAAGAAATAATTGCCATCACTTTCAATATATTTTCCATAAATTGATCTTATTGGTATTAAAAAAATGTCTAAATTAAGCATATTTAACCTAGAAAAGATAACTTCTAAAGATGATGATGGATGATATTTAAAGATATATTGCCTATCTTTACTATATACTTTATAAACTTTTGTAGAAATTTTTAATATAGAATCAATTTTAATATTATATTTTTCATATATTAAATTTATCATTTTCGCACTTTAATTAATTGACCTTCTTTTATATTTAGTGAACGCAATTCCTCTAAAGAAATATTACATTTATGCATAATACTTTCATCAGTATCATCACGACTAACACGATAATAAGAAGATACAATTACCACACTTTCATCTTTAATTAATCCTTTGTTAGTTTTTTCTTGTTTATAAAAAGCGGATACTTCTTCATCATCTAATGATATTTCCTCTTTTATTTCATCTTTTTCTTCTTCGTCTTTTCTTGTTTCTTCTTTAAAGTCAGATTCAATTATTTCATCTGTTATTTTATTATCACATTCAACTATAGTATCTTCATCTAATTTTTCTTCTTTATTTGTTTCTATGTTTGTAATTATTTCAACATTATCATTTTCTAAAAGCGCTTCTAAAGATTCCGCTTCCTCTTTAGTTAAATATGAACGAGTTTTAGAAAGAATTAATTCTGTTTGAGGAACTTCAATTTCTAAAAAAGTATCTTTTTCATTATAATCAAAGACTTCTTTAATTGGTTCTTTTCCTTCTAATATGCATTTAAAAGTAAATTTAATTTCATCATCATTAATTTGATAGGAATAATCATTAATTTTTAAAAGAATGCCTCTTACATCACTAATTTGTTCATTCGGACACATAATATCAACATCCAATTCATCTTGATGTGAAGATGATTCTAATTCATCCTCATAATCAAATTTGATTTTAATTTTTCCTTGCACTCTGATACCTTCATAAAGGGTAATATAAGAAAAATCATCATCAATTAAAATATTACTAAGTGATTTAACACTGTGGGGACATTTTACAACTTTATTAAGAGTAAATAATGGCATAACAAAACCTCCTAATAAAGATTATTATTTGAATACTAAAAAAATGCTTAACAAAAAATGTTAAATAATTAAAGACTCTAAGAACAAAATTCCTAGAGACTTAAATTAATTGTTTTATATTAGAAATTCGTTAATTTCTAAACAATAAGATTCAAATAATCAAACTTAAATCACATATTCCTAATTTTAATTATTTAGTTATCTTGTGATTTATATCCCCAAACTACTGGTCTATTACTAAAATTCCAATTACTATCCCATCCATTAGGTTGTGATTCTGCTTCACAATAAATTGTTAAAGAATTACAGTACCAGAAAGCATCACTTCCAATTGAGGTTACACTGCTTGGAATTATTATGCTAGTTAATGAACTACATTCGTAAAATGCATAATCGCCAATTGAAGTCACACCGTTTGGAATTTTGATACTTGTTAAGAATCTGCAATAAAAGAATGCATTATTTCCAATTGAGGTTACACTACTTGGAAGTGTTATACTTGTTAAGGATCCGCAATAATAGAATGCCCATTCTCCTATGCTGGTTACACTGCTTGGAATTATTATGCTAGTTAATGAACCACAATCATAGAATGCATAATCATTTATGAATGTACAACCTTCTAAAATTATTACTTCTTTTAAACTACTTGGTACATAATCATCATTATCATTCTGCGAACTTGCTCCAAAAATATAACCTAAGAATCGGTTACTGTCTTTACTACCACCTATAAATGGTAAAGTAATGGTTTCTAAGGAAGTACATTTTTTAAAAGCACCTTTTCCTATTGAAGTTACGCTACTAGGAATAATGATATTAGTTAATGAACTACATTCATAGAAAGCATAATTACCTATTGAAGAAAAACCATTTGGAAGTGTAATATTTGTTAAGAAATTACATCCATATAATGCATAATCATTTATTAAAGTACATTTTTCTAATAATTTTACTTCTTTTAAACTTTCAGGTACAAAACTTGAATTATTCTTATATGAATCTGCTCCAAAAATATAACCTAAGAATTGATTACTATCTTTACTACCACCTATAAATGGTAAAGTAATGGTTTCTAAGGAAGTACATTTTTCAAAAGCACCTTTTCCTATATAAGCTACACTGCTAGGAATAGTGATATTTTTTATGGAAGTACAACCGGTAAATGCACTGCTCCCTATTGAGGTTACACTACTTGGGATGGTGATATTATCTAAAGAAGTACAATAATAAAATGCATAACTACCTATCGCAGTACAGCCTTCTAAAAGTATTATCTCCTTTAAATTACTTGGAACATGACTTGAACTAGATCCATGTGAACTTGGTCCAAAGATATAACCTAAGTATTGGTTATTATCCTTACTTCCACCTATAAACGGTAAGGTTAAGGATTTTAAGGACCAACAGCCTTTAAATGCAGAGTCCCCTATGGAAGTTATACTACTAGGTAGCGTAATACTAGTCAAGAAATTACAATTTGAAAATGCTCCACTTTCTATAGAAATACATTCATCCAAGATGATAATCTCTTTTAAACTACTAGGAATATAAAACTTTTCAGATAAACCCGAAGTATAGTATTGCCATACCTCAATTCCGCCTGTATAACTACTTCCACCGAAAATATGACCAAATAATGAAGTTAATTCTGTGGCATTTCTACTTGCGCCCACGAATGGTAAAGTTAATGTTTTTAAAGACCCACAACCGGAAAATGCCCCACGCGCTATTGAAGTTATAGTATTTGAAAGTGTTATATTTGTTAAAGAACTACATTCATAGAATGCACCATACTCTATTGAAGTACATCCTTCTAAAATTATTACTTCTTTTAAACTACTTGGTACATAATATAAATTACCATAGTCCCCTGTATATGAACTTGCTCCAAAGATATAACCTAAAAATTGGTTATTATCTTTACTACCACCCACAAATGGTAAAGTTATTTTTTCTAAAGAACTACAATCACTTAATGCACCTTTTCCTATTGAAATAACACTACTTGGAATTGTTATATTTGTTAAGGAACTGCAACTATATAATGCATAATAACCTATTGAAGTACAACCATCTAAGATTATTAACTCTTTTAAACTACTTGGAACATATTCATAATTATAACCATATGAACTTGCTCCAAAGATATATCCTAAATATTGATTATTATCTTCACTACCACCTATAAATGGTAAAGTAATGGTTTCTAATGAGGTGCATTTTTTAAAAGCACCCTTTCCTATTGAAGTTACGCTACTAGAAATTACTATTGATGTAACATTATTAAATCCATAGAATTGATAATCTCCAATACTT
>CAZZGL010000070.1:0-5603 GCA_964654155.1 uncultured Staphylococcaceae bacterium
GACATAACTTTTCACCTCTTTTATAAAGTACCATAAATATGTTAAAAAAAATAAAAACATTTTTAACAAACTTATATTTCAAGTAAAATCGTTCTAAAAAAACAAATAAAGAAACATCATCCATAAATACCAATCATTAGTTACATAATAATTATTTATAATGTTATATTTTTAATAAATAATTCTTGGAATTGTAAGCGCTTTAGTATTATAATGTAGGTAACAAAGGGAGATGATAACAATGTACAAAGAATTTAGAAACACCTTCATTTTTGGACAACCAGGAACCGGTAAATCAAAGCTTTTAAGAAATTATATCGAAGAAGTTATTTATGATAAAACCGAAGATAGTGAAATCTTTTTAATTTCACATAAATATCTTGGATATCGTTCAAACAAAATCCGTGATGAAATCATTGATGATTTTGACACAAATATTGAAAAAATACACAATTTATATTTAGAAAGATTAGAAAAATCTGATTTAAGATCTACACCAAAATTATATATCTTCTTAGATGGATTAACTAAAACTTTTTCTAAAATTAATGATAACACAAAAGCAATGCTTGGAGAAATGATGGAAAATGGTCCAAAAGCAAAATTGTATTGCGTAATGACCAGTAGTTCAAGAGACTTCGATGAACACATTCTTTCTGGAAGCACAATTATCGAGCTAAAATAAAAGGCGTTATGCCTTTTTTATTTTTACTATTTTTTCCAATTTATTTCTTTTAAATATTGAGCATAATTTGATTCATTAGCAATTTTAAAATATTTAAAAGATTCTGAATTATGATATTTATACGTTATTTCACTATCATTTTCAGTTAACACTTCATAAGTTAAAGTCAAATCATTAAAAGTTAATGTATCACTAACATAAACTTTAGGAGCTTCCTCAGTATTAGTAATAGTATCATTACTTTTAAAAGAATTCTTCATTAAGGAAATTGTTAGTTCACCACTTAAAGGAGTAATGTTATAAAAATAACTTACTTCTTTTTTCATTTGAATAGTATCTAAATTATATTTACCTATATTTCTCATAACTGAAAAAATGTAAAATAAAACTTTATTAAATGTGTATTCTCCTTCAGAAGGATAATTTCCATTGTTAGATTCAGGAACCATATCTGGAGTTAAATAAAATGATTCCATAACATCGATATGACTTGTTGATTCAAGTTCATTACTTTGTATACTAGATGGTGTCATGGTTGTTAATAGCGAAGATGACTCAATAGCGGTTAAAGAAGATGATAATGAATCACCTATGTTTCCTCCACAACTTGATAATAATAACAAAATTAATAATAACCACTTTTTCATATTTACATACTCTCCTAATTATTCAATCGATATTTCAATTTTAGAATCAATTTTTTTCATCAAAAAATATGGGAATAAACTGATAATAACTGCTAAAACTCTTCCGATAATATTACCCAATAAAATTTTAGTCATATAATTATCCCAGCCATTTATCACTGCGAATAAAGGATAATATATAATTAAATTAATTGAACTGATTATCAAAATACCTATTATCATTTTTAAACATTCATCTAATTTTATTTTATCAAAAGTTTTTATAAATATAACAACCCCAATGATACTTGCTACAGATGAAGCGGTAAATGTAAAAAAAGTCTTCCATTCTTGTATTGAGCTTCCATCAGACATCAAATCTGCAGATAAGTTCATAATTGCCGCAATCATAATTGCAGCAATACTTGAGATAGATAATAATATTGTTGCTTTTTTTCCTTCTTTTAAATACATTATAACAATACAGAAAGCAAATAAAACATAAACAAAGCTATCTATTCCAAAAATAATACCAAAACAATCTATTGGATATGGAATCGAATGATAAAAATTTGCGTTAACAATTCCTCCGATTGCTAAAGCATAAAGTGGAACTGATTTATTCTTTTTATAACCCACTAAAGATAATAAAAACACGCTTATACCAAATAAAAGAAGATAAATAAGTTTCATAATACTGCCTCCGTTATTGATAGAAGTATAACATATTTATCTTCTCTAATGTAGTAACTTTCCGTAAAACAACTTAATTATGTATTAATATGTCAATCATAAGGGTTAATGCAACTATTAGCCATAATAAATACGGAACATATAAATAAGCAATTTTATATTTTTTCTTAATACTATAAACAAATAAATACCATATTAAAACAATCAAAGAGATTACAATTAATGTGGATAAATAATTCAAATGTAAATTAAAGAATACTGGAGTATATAATAAATTGACTACAATCGATATCCAATATACATACATAACTGTGGTATTTTTTTCTTTTTTCAAATAGAAATAATACCATAATCCTTGTAATAAATATAAAACAGACCAAATAATTGGAAATAATATCGAAGGAACCTTTATTACTCTTTTTAAAGATGAAACATAATTAAAGTCATCTTTATATACTAATCCAATGAGTGTTCCTAACAATATTGGGGTAAAAACATTAATAATAAATTGAATAACTTTTTGCTTTTTCATACTTCTATTGTATGTAACTAAGCTATTTATTATTCATATTTTTATTTATCAGTTAAATAGACATAATGATATAAAACTGATTCTCCAAAAGTATTTTCAATGTATTTTTTTACCTTTTCATTACCTAAAGCTTTTACTAAAGCCTTGATTTTTAAGGATTCAATATTGGTTTTCTTACAAGCAATAATATTTGCTCTTTCATCAATTGTTTCTTCTGTAGCTTTCTCTCCAAATACAATTCTTGAAGATAAACCATCAAGTCCTGTAAGTGCGGTATTACCAGGGATAACACCGAAATCATAATCTGGTAACGAAGCACACAAATATGTTTCTTGAATACATGTTAATGAACAATTTTCATAACCTGATAAGAAAGTTACACCGCTATTAGGGTTGGTTGTGGAAAAGTTTTTAAACTCGCCAGAACTATTATAATTTGATTCATTAATAGTTAAAATATTATACGATTGAAGTAACAATAATGCTCTTTCGATATTTGAAATATCATTTACTATTTCAATTTTATCTCCGTTTTCTATTGTTTTATGATCTGTATTTGAAGCATATAAACAAAGTTTCTCATAGTGAACTTTTGCCGCTGCGACAAGTTCTTTTTTTCCATTAAAGTTATTTGCGTTTAAATATGGAACATGTTGGAAATAATTTGCATCATATTCTCCATTAGCTACTGCATCATTTTGTAATGTCCAATCAAGTACTTTAACATCTAATTTATATCCTTCTTCTTCTAGTATTGGCGCTACCGCTTCATTTAGTATTTTAGCATGTGGCAATTCTGAAGCCGCAACTGTAATCGTATATTCATCATTTCCACAAGAAGTTAATAAACCTCCTATTAATAATGTTCCTGTTAATAATAAAGCTATCTTTTTCATTTTACTTTTCTCCTTTTATCTAATTTTTTTGATAAGAATAAACCTAATTCTTGAATAATTTGTACTAAAACAACAATCGCAATTAAAATAATCCATATTGTTGATCCTTCTAGATAATTAACTGTATGCGTTGTGTAATAACTATACGCCATGGTAATAAGACCTCCAGCGCTAAATGAATGGGCAAATGCTGTTAAACCTATTACATTAATAAGTGATACAGCCACTCCATTAATTAACGATGGCTTTGCTTCTTGAAGCATTACTTTTATAATGATTTGATACGTTGAAGCTCCCATTGATTTTGAGGCTTCTATCACCCCAGAATCAACTTCATTTAAAGATGATTCAACAAGTCGAGAAACAAATCCAAATGAAGCGAATAAAATTGGAATTATCATTGTATACCAATATCCTGTTGCTCTATTAAATATAACTCTTGTTAATGGCATCAAAATTACAATTAATAATAAGCATGGTATTGAACGCATAATATTAACAAACACTCCAATAACTCCATTTATCCATTTATTACTTTTAATACCATTTTTTGATGTAATATTTAAAATGACACCTAATGGGAAACCTATAAGATAAGCAAGTATTGTACCAATCAAAGTCATTAAAATAGTTTCACCAGTTGCTTTTAATAAATCGCCTATCATTTATTCCACCTCCTCATAACTCACATTTTTTAAAGTAAGATATTTTTGTAATTTCTCAATATCTTTTTCCACTTGAGGAAGTTTTATAACAACTTGACCATAAACCTTTCCATCAATAACTTTACTAGAAGCATATACAATTGAAACCATGATTCCACATTGATTAACAATATTAGCAATAAGTGGTTCATCTAAATTACCGTCAAATCTAATTCTTAACATCTTATTATTATCTAATAATGTTTTTATTTGATTTGAATAAACTAATTTTTTTGTAATTTCTGTTTTTGGATTTAAAAATACATCTGATAATTCTCCTTCTTCAATAATCTTTGAAGATGATAATATAGCAACTTTGTTGCATATTTCTTCAATCGCGGTTATTTGATGAGAAATCATGATAATTGTTAAACCTAACTCTTTATTAAGTTGCTTTAATAAAGAAAGAATTGAAGAAGTCGTTTCTGGATCTAAAGCGGAAGTTGCTTCATCAGATAATAGAATTTCAGGTTCAAGCACTAATGCTCTTGCAATAGCCACTCTTTGAGCTTGCCCCCCAGAAAGCTCACTAGGATAAGAATAAAGTTTATCTTTCAAACCTACTTTTGTTAACGCTTCGATTGCTTTTTGTCTACGTAAACGTTTATCTTTTACATTATTAATTTCTAAAGCAAATTCAACATTTTGTAAAACATTACGTTGCTTCATTAAATTAAATGACTGAAATATCATTGCGATTTTTTTCTTATTTTCTCTAGATACACATTTCGTCGAGCTAGATAATAATTTGCCATTAAAATATATTTCACCTTCATCATAGTTTTCTAAACCATTAATGCATCTTATTAAAGTCGATTTTCCTGCACCAGATAATCCTAAAATTCCATAAATATCCCCTTTATTAATCGTTAATGATACATCATCTAATACTTTGGTATTTCCAAATGACTTTGATACATGACAGATTTTTATCTTTTCCATAATACCTCCTTAAAAACAAAAAAACCTCACCCAATAAAAGGACGAGGTTATCGTGATACCACCTTTTTTTACTTAACTTTCACAAGTTAAGCCTCATTAAGTACGCTCAATATGAGAAATACTCTTGCGCTTTAACGGGCACTCCCGAATGATCTTACTTATTTTTCAGATCACCTACTTCAAGACCATGTTCATTTACCTATCAATACTTGCTTTCACCTAGCCAAGCTCTCTATAAAAGAATCAGTAAACTACTCTTTCTTTTCAACGTATTTACAATATTTTAAAATTTAAATACTAGTTTGTCAAACTTTTTTTACTATAGTTTAGGATACTAGATGAATATTATTCTTAAAAAGTTTTCTTAAAAATTAAAATTGATGCCACTCCAAGTAATAATAAATATGACATAAATATCATTGTATTATGGTTACATCCTGATGAATTATTATTCGCATAATAAACTTTACATTTACCATCAATTATCTCTTTATCACTTACTACCTTAATAAGGTGCAATCCATC
>CAZZGL010000071.1:0-5417 GCA_964654155.1 uncultured Staphylococcaceae bacterium
TTTACAAGAATTAGACCGATTTTGCCATCAGGTACATCTTTAATCATTTTAATTAAAGCTATCATGTTTCTTTTGTCTAGCACCGCTAATTCATTTTCATAATAAATATCGACATTTATCTATTCAGGATTATTGTTAATAAGTTCTTCAAAATAATGTTGTTTTACTGAAAAACTGCTTAATTGTTCTTCTTGTTCAGTTGAAACCCTTGTATAAGCGGCAACTTTTATTTTTAACTTTTATTTATCTTTTAAAAGTTTTTACAGAATAAGAAGAAATAGACGATATTTTGTTTCTGCTTGAGCTTTTTTTATTTATATTTTTTGCCTCCTAAAGCATATTGTCTATATATCACTCTAAAAGACAAAAAAGTCAGGTAGTATTTGCGATTTTTGAATGTTTTGATAGATTTATTAATTCAAGATTGACTCAATAGTTAAAAGAAAATATTCTGCGAGTTGCTCAGGCGTTTCTTTCATATCATTAGAAATCCACCAGTCAACTGTTTCTACAAAAGAAGAAGAAATATGGTTTATAAGATAATCTTCTGGTAGTTTTGAGCGGCTTAATTTTCCTGTGTCTGCATATTGTGTTTTAATTAGGTGTTTCAAATTATCTTTAAAATAGCGTAAGAATATTTCATTATTTTGTGATGAAAGTAATCCTAAGATATTAGTATCATTTTCTTGCAAATGACGTATCAAGTGTAAAAATACTGAATCTGTTTCACTGCCGCAAGTGTAGTGATAATGTCCGTGAGGAAGTCCCATTGCTGTATCAATAATGTGTCCGAATAACTCTTCACATAAATCCTTTAACAAATAGTCTTTTGTTTCAAAGTGAGCATAAAAGGTTGTACGACCAATATCTGCTTTGTCAATGATTTCTTGTACAGATATTTGGTTGTAGTGTTTTTTTGATAGTAGTTCTGCAAATGCATCATATATTGCTCTTTTAGTCTTTTTTTGTCTTCTATCCATAATTTTCTCCAAACAAATTTAATAAAGTGTTCTGTATCGTACAAGTTAGAAAAACTGATTATTGTCTTCTTTCGAAAAAAATAGTACAACATATTTGATTTAGAACACTTTGTTTTATTTCGTCTATATTATAGACCAATTAATTTTTAAAGACAATCTAGAGAGGGGATTTATAAAATGATTCAAAAAAAAATAAAAAAGGTTAATGACATTTTAGCAGGCATACCCGCAACTATTACAGCAGGATTATTTCTTTTGATAGATATAGTTCCAAATATATTAGAATTGTTTGGTGCGATTGTCAATTTTGATTTTTTACCATTTGATCCTGCATGGATTACTGTAATTATTAGCGGTTTGCCAATGTTGTATTTGGCTATATGGCGTATAATACATAACCATGGCATAAGCAAAATTTCATCAGCACTTTTGATTTCTATTGCAATGATTGCGGCAATTGTTATCGGTGACCTTTTTGCGGCAGGCGAAGTTGCGTGGATTATGGCTATCGGTGCTATTTTAGAAGATAAAACCACTGATAGAGCTAAAAAAGGATTAAAGAAATTAATAGCGCTTGCTCCAACACAAGGAAGAATCATCGAAGATGAAAAAGAAAAAATCGTATCTGCAGAAAAAATTCAAAAAAATGATATAGTAAGAATTTTACCAGGAGAAATTATACCCGTTGATGGTGTTATTGTAAGTGGTGAAACGTCAATAGACCAATCTATTATGACAGGAGAATCTTTACCTGTAGAAAAAACAATAAATGATGAAGTTTACTGCGGTACAATCAATCGCTTTGGTTCAATAGACATTCGTGCAACCAAGGTCGGAGAAGATAGTTCACTACAAAAACTGATTCATATGGTAAAGGAAGCAGAAAATAAAAAAGCACCAATGGCAAGAATTGCTGACAAAGCTGCGAGTTGGTTTGTACCTGTTGCACTTATTATTGCAATTTTTGCAGGCTTAATAACTAAAGACATTGTACGTGCCGTTACTGTTTTAGTTGTTTTTTGTCCTTGTGCTTTAGTTTTAGCTACACCTACGGCAATTATGGCGGCTATTGGTCAAGCAACCAAGCATGGTGTTATTATTAAATCAGGCGAAGCTTTAGAAAAAATGGGTAAAGTTAACACGATAGCTTTTGATAAGACAGGGACTCTTACTTATGGAAAGTTGGAAGTTTGCAATGTAGTTTCATTTGATTCTTCTGTAGATGAAAATAAACTTTTAGAATTAGTCGCATCGGCAGAATCAAAAAGTGAACATCCTATAGGAAAAGCAATAGTATCTTATGCAAAGAATAAAGGATTAAAGTTAATTGAAACAGAAGAATTTACTATGACTGCAGGTAAGGGAATTCAAACGGAATTAAATAATCAATCAATTATGTGCGGAAATGAAATCTATATGTTAGAACATAATGTTTTAATAACAAATGAAATAAAAAATATGCTTGAAAAATTTCGCTTTCAAGGTAAGGCTACAATTTTAGTAGCCAAAGATTCTTCTTGTATAGGTATCTTAGCATTATCGGATGTACTTCGTCCTGAGACAAAATCTATGGTCGAATGTTTACATAAGATGAATACAGAAGTTGTGTTGCTTACAGGAGATAATAAGAAGACTGCTGATTATTTTGCAAAGCAAGTCGGCATTAAAAAAGTTAATGCAGATTTATTACCAGAACAAAAAGTTGAAATTATAATTTCAATGCAAAAAAATAAAAAAGTGGTTTGCATGATAGGAGATGGAGTTAATGATGCTCCTGCACTAAAAACCGCTAATGTAGGAGTTGCAATGGGTGGACTTGGAAGTGATATTGCCGTTGATGCTAGCGATATTGTATTAATGAGTGACGATATTTCTAAATTACCATATTTAAAGAGATTATCTAATGCTACGGTAAAAACTATTAAATTCAGTATAGCTCTTTCTATGTTTATCAATATTGTTGCCGTAATATTATCGGTTATCGGAGTTTTAAATCCAACAACAGGTGCTCTTGTTCACAATGCTGGCTCTTGCTTTGTCGTTTTAATTGCGGCATTGTTGTATGATAGAAATTTTGATAAAACAGATAAATAATAATATATTTTTAAAAGTGTCGCTTGTATCAAAATACTTCGATGATGAATTGTCAATCTCTTTTTAAAAAAAATCATTAAAAAAGTATAACTTGTTAATTTAAATGAGTAATAAATAAGTAAATAAGGTATGAATCCTTAAGGATTCGCCGAAATATTAAAAAAAAAGCATACTTAAAACAACTAGATGTTTTTCTAGTCATCTAAAGTATGTTTTTTAATTATTTGTATTTATTCTACTACACCTAAATCTTGAAACAATAATTCTTTTCTTTTTTCAATAGGTGTTTTCCAACCTAATACACAAGTAGGAATATTATTGGATCTAATTAAATATGCTTTCATTTGATTTTGCAAATCCTCATATGAATAAAATTTTAAATACTTATAAAATCTTTCATTATCATTTCTATGACTTCTTTCAACTTTTCCATTATGTCTAGGTGTTCTTGGTTTAATCAATTTATGTTCAATACCGAACTCTTCACACAATAAATCAAATTTATGTACTTTATCTACTTGTCTTAAAAAAGTAAACTCTTGTCCATTATCGGTTTGTATCATTTTTGGAATATAACCAAAATAATTAATTGCTCGCCTTACAAAATCAATCGTACTATCTGGACATTGTTCTTTATATGCATAAATAAATCTTTCTCTTGTGGCTTCATCAATTATTGTATATTGATAAAATTTCATATCAAACGGAACCTCTTTTGTTCTACATTCATAAGGAACTACTTTAACATCTAATTGCATTTTCTCACCGATATGAATTGGAGTGTTATATGGTTTAGGTTTATAGTTTTTTCTATTTTTTCTTAAGTCTTTAAAGTAACCATTTTTTCTTAAGAATCTATAAAGCGACACAGGATTTCTATGATAACCATAATTAACTCTTAATTTTCCATATAATTCATTTAAACCTATTGTAGGATTTCTTTTAATCAAATCTTTTATATGTTTTATTTCTTCATCAGTATGTGCATTAGGATGTTTTGATTTTGGTTTACAACTTCCATTTTCTAAACTTTCTAATGTTCCATCATAAATTCTTTTCCATCTATAAATGGTTTGAATAGTACAATGATATCTATGAGCAACAAATTCTATTGAAGAGATTTTAAGCAAATTTAAAGCTTTTTGTTTTTCTTTTGCACTATAAGGATTATTGTGATAATGCTTATGTTCTACTGCAGTTTCCATTCTTAAATGCCTCCATTATTGATTTAGCCTGCCTTTTATTTTATCACCACCTATTTGGTGTTTGTCTTTTCAAAAGATAATTTTTTTAATTTTAGGTGGTGATAAAATGAAAGACAATAAAAAAAGAAAAAAAGCACTAGAAATAGCAGTTCTAGTACTTAAAGTCATTGATACACTTTTGTGTATCATCTCAAGACTTTTATAATTTAACATACTTTGATTATTATTTCTAGAGCATTTTGTATTTTTTTACCTCGTACCTCGCCTCACACCAAAAAGGACCGCTACGAACCATAATTGTTTCTTGCAATCCTTGCCCCTAAATCTAATATTAGATGGCATTTTTAAGAAATGAGTATTAAACACGCTTATATATTAAACAAGTGGCTACGGCGCAAGCGCCTTGCCATATATAAGCGTGGTTGAATGCCTAGTTTTGATAGAAAACACACGGCAAAGCAACGGCGAAACTGCCTTTTTTGCTTTTGCCGTAATTGTTATTTTACTATTAAAACATTTTTTTATTTTTCTGCAACGGCAAAAATACAACATCGCTGTTGTTTGTTCATGAATCAATATTATTTTTTTATAATTCAAGTGCGTTCCTTATTATTTCCCGTAGGGCATAAAAAGGAATCCCAAGCACTTGACTTATAAAATTTTACCTTTTTTGCTTTTGCCGTTGGCTTCGCACTGAAAAGATAAGGTTTTACAATTTAGCGAATCAACTTTTTTTATTATAAAAGGTAAAAACAATAATATTTTTAAAATACATTTTTTTGTTGGACTTCCCCTTAAAATAGATAAGAGTTAAAACAAATGAATTTGTTTTAAAAAACCTAGCACTAAATTGCAATAAGATACTCAATTAATTTGCAACTCTATTAACATCTCATATGTACATATCTATCTTCATTTTCTACTACATAATCAAAAAGCACATACTTTTTTACAAAATTACCAAAAGAACAGATAATGTCATCTTCTGTTAATTCTAAGTAGTGATATGTTGCTATACCTCGACTATAAAAAATCGGTTCTTCATTCTTTTCTATATACTTTAATAAATAATTAATAGTGTTATCTTTCATTAATTGTTTACTATCAATTTTGATAAAATCATTTCTTCCAAAGCGTT
>CAZZGL010000072.1:0-5306 GCA_964654155.1 uncultured Staphylococcaceae bacterium
TTATTAATAGAATCAAAAATCATCCAATGGCATTATGGAAAATATCAAACAAATAACAATTAACACTAACTTCCTAGAAATGGGAAGTTTTTTTTATAATTCTGCTTCTAATTTTTCTTTAGATATTAAACCTTCTTCAATTAGCTTATTAAATTTGGCTTCTTTCATTTTCCATCTATATTCTAAAAACACTTCATACACTTTTTCATCGACCTGTTTAGCTAATTCAATTGATTTACTTAATAAATAACTCAGTTGATTTAACTCTTGCTTTCTTCTAAAGTTTTCATTTCCAATATGTTGCAAATCTTCATATGTTTTATCACGTTCATCAATTACTTTTTTAATCCAGCATCTTTAAATAACTTTGGTAAAAAAATAGTTTAATAAATCATACGCTTGTTGGTATTTAAACACATGTTTTTTTCCATATTGTTGACTAAAAACTATATTAAAAGATTACATTGCAGATAAAGTTATAAAATAAGTAGGTAAAATAAAAAACTTATCAAGTTAATTACAATACTTGATAAGAAAAGTTTAAATATGTTTTTAAGTTTACAAATGTGAAATATTTAAATTACTTTTTTTATAACATTCAATTTAAAATGATCTATATACATTCTTGCTAAATAGTATTTAGAATCTTCGATGTTATTAGGATCATGAGCGTCGATACCAACAATAACTTTACATCCATATTTAGAAATAATTTTCCAGAAATCAAAATTAGGATACTCATATCTACTTTCATTAGATAAATATGTCTTAAATCCTCTTCTAAAACCACCCAAATTTAATTCAAGAGGAATATCTAATTCAAGAGATTTTTGCGCGATTAAATGTGCAATTTGTTCTGCAGTTTCATCAAATTCTGCATATCCAGATAAATATAAATCTGGGTGAGCAACATAAGAAAAACAGCCAGTTTCCATTCCTTTAATTAAGGCATTTGCGTATTTTTTAATTCCAATTGTATCTTGAGAGTTAAATAAAAAGGCGCCGGTAATACCATTTTCACGAATAAAATGTTGTCCTAATATTAAAAATTCTACTGTTTGGTTTTCAATAAGCTCTTTATAATACCAGTCATAGTCTTCATAATATTCTGCTTCAAAACCTAAATGTATTTCAATTTGGTTTTTATACTTCTCTTTTAAATTTAAAACAGAACTTCGATAATCTTCTAATAAAGAATAGTCTCCACGAACATTTTGATAATTATCACCAGTAAAATTAGGATAAAAAATATGGTCGCTAAAGCCAAGTACTTTTAATCCATTATTAATGGAAGAAATAACATAGTCTTCATCTTCTCCTTTTGCGTGTCCACATCGATATGTATGGGTATGAAGATTAACACTTAAAGGTTCATCATAATATACCTTTTTTAAATATAGTCCGTGTGCAGGAGCCTTATAAGATATAATATGTCTTTCTTCAGTAATTAAGTGATCAATAAAATAATTAGTATTTTCTTTTCCAAGTCCAATAGCAATTAAAGAACCAACAAGCATTCTTATCATATAACGCATAAAGCCATTTCCGGCAAATGTGATATATAGTAATTCATCTTTTTCTTCAAAATCGATAAAATGTATTGCTCTAATAAAATTATCTTTATCCTCTTCTTTTGAGGTAAAATTTCTAAAGCAATGAATACCTGTTAAAAATCTTGAAGCTTTTTTCATTTTATTAATATCTAGTTTTTGCCCTAGATGATATGTATAGTTTCTTATAAAGGGATTATCTTCACCTTGATTGATAACATATGTATATACTTTTGCAAGCGCAGAAAAACGAGCGTGAAAATCATCATTTACTCTTTGAATATCGTTAATATGGATATCATTAGGTAAAATACAATTTAAACTATAACGGAACTTACCTAAATCTAATGTTTTATCAGTATTAAAGTGAAATGTTTGTTCATATGCATGGACCTTTGCATCGGTTCTTCCTGAACCATAAATAATTGTTTCTTGATTTAATATTTGAGAAATTTTTTCTTCGATAACTCCTTGAATAGTTGTTTGATCGTTTTGTTTTTGAAATCCAAAGTAATTGGTGCCATCATAGGAAACTATTGCTAAATATCTAGGCATGAGTAATAGCTCCTACAAGTTTTGATAAAACATTCATAATTGATGCAGCAATATCGAGTTTTAAAACAGAAGTAGAAATCATCGCGCCTAAGAAAATAACGCAAATGAGTAAGGATAAAGTATCTTTAAATTTCCATTTCATAACTCGATAATGGGTTCTTTTAGCGTCAGGATCATATCCTCTTGCCTCAAGGGCATTTGCTAAATCATCGCTTTTTTGTAAAGCGCTGCTTAAAAGAGGAATAATTAAAGAAATCATCGCTTTTATTTTTTCATGGAACTTTCCATTTTCATAATCAACTCCTCGAGAAGATTGGGCCTTCATTATACGATCAGTATCTTCTAAAAAAGTTGGAATAAAACGCAAAGCTAAGGATATTGTCATCGCAATTGCCGGAGTTGGTAAACCTATCTTCTTAAATGGAGTTAAGTACCATTCTAAGGCAAAAGTTAAATCTAATGGTCTTGTTGAAGCAGTTAAAATTGTTGTTAATACAATAACTAAAGCTAAACGTATTACCACAAATAGAGTATCATAGATTGCTTTAAAGGTTAAAGTAAAATTTCCAATTTGAACAAATCCATAATTTCCGTCTTTAATGACCAATAAATTTATGATAAAGATAAAAATCATCATTATCCATAGCGATTTTAATTGTGATAGAATCATGCTAAAATGAACTTTAGTAATACGCATGACAATATATAATAGAATAGCAATTACTCCATAAAGAATAAAACTTGTCGCTGGATTTGCAAAAGATAAAAATATAGGAATCATCAATAAAATAAGAGCAAGTAGCTTACACCGAGCATCAAGACGATGAATTATGGTGTTATAAGGCATATAACGACCTAAAATTGTGTTGTTATTCATAATCTAAGCCCTTCCTTCCTTAATTGCTTTTACAAGTGTTTCTACGTTGGTTATTGATTCCAAATTAATATTCATGCCGTTTTCTTTTAAAGCCTTAGCAAATTTATATACTAAAGGCATATCTAATGAATAGGATTCAAAATTTGGGTCGTTAAACAATTCGAATGGAGTTGTTTTTTTAATGATGCTTCCATTTTCCATAACAATGATATCTTTAGCATATTCTAAAACGACATCCATATCGTGGCTAACTAAAATAATTGTTACTCCATCATCGTGGATTTTTTTAAACAATTGCATTATTTCTCTTGTTCCTTGAGGATCAAGACCGGCAGTTGGTTCATCTAAGATTAATATATGTGGTTCCATAGCTAGAACGCCAGCAATAGCCACTCTTCTTTTCTCTCCTCCGGATAATTCAAAAGGTGATTTTTGATAGTATGATGAAGGAATACCTACCATTTCTAGAGCTTTATGAGCTTTCTTTTTTGCTTCTTCTTCTTTTAAACCAAAATTCTTTGGTCCAAACATAACATCTTTTTCTACTGTACTTTCAAAAAGTTGATATTCTGGAAATTGAAATACGACACTAGCATATTTTCTTAATGTTTTAACACTTTTAGTTTTTGATTCGCTAGAAACAACATATGAACCCACTCTTACTTTTCCTTTTGTTGGTTTTAATAAAGCATTAATATGTTGAATTAAAGTACTTTTTCCTGAACCTGTATGACCGACAATTGCCGTAAAGGTTCCTTCTTCAATGACTAAATTAATGTTCTTAAGTGCTAAATGTTCAAATGGCGATTTAGGAGAATATATATGTGATACTTTTATAAATTTTATTGACATATTCTCACCACCATTTCATCAAATGAGGAAGTTTCTTCAACCTCAATACCTTCTTTATTTAATAAGTATTTTAATTCCGCTAAGAAAGGCATTTTTAGATCAATTGAATTTAATAATTCATAATTTGAAAGAATTTCTAATGGTTTTCCTCTAGCGGCAATTTTACCATGATCTAAAACGATAACTTCATCGGATAATGAAGCTTCTTCCATATCGTGAGTAATAGAAATAATAGTTAAAGAAGGATTTTCTTTTCTCATTTCTAATATTAAATTAGCTATGTCTTTTCTTCCTTTTGGATCAAGCATAACAGTCGCTTCATCAAAAATGATTATTTCAGGATGCATTGCTAAAACACCAGCAATAGCTACTCTTTGCTTTTGTCCACCAGAAAGATTTGTTGGTTCCTTGTCTAAATAATCTTGCATATTTACTTTTGTAGCGAATTCTTTAATAAGTGGCTCCATTTCTTTTTGAGGAACACAACGGTTTTCTAACCCAAACGCTAAATCATCAGCAACTGTAGAGCCAATAAATTGGTTATCTGGATTTTGAAATACAATTCCAATTTTACGTCTAATTGAAGTCACATTTTGTTCATTTAATTCCATACCTAAAACTTCTATTGTTCCTTCTTTGGCTTTTAACAACCCTAAAATTAATTTTGCAAGAGTTGATTTTCCTGAACCATTATGACCAACAATAGAAATATATTTTCCCTTTTCAAAGTTTAAATCGATATGGTCAATAGCAAAAACATTATCATCATAGCAATATGATAAGTTCCTTATTACAATTGCATCCATTTTTTACCTCCAAAATAAATATCATTTAAAATTTAATATCCGCTAATCTGCCTTCGAATTTTCTATACTTTACTCCACATTTGTCTAGCATAAATTTACTGGCTTTTGTACCTTCTGTATCAGCGTATTTATCTGATACATAAACTATTTCTTTAATTCCGGTTTGTATAATCGCTTTAGCGCATTCATTACATGGAAATAAAGAAACATATATAACACAGCCTTCTAATGATTGACGATGTGCATTAAGTATAGCGTTAAACTCAGCATGGCAAACATACCAATATTTATTATCAATACCTTCACCATCTCTTGACCAAGGCATGTCATCATCATTACATCCTACAGGCATTCCGTTATATCCAATTGAAACAACTTTATGATTTTTATCAACAATACAGGCACCAACTTGAGTAGATGGATCTTTGCTTCTCATTGCAGATAAATAGGCTATTCCCATAAAATATTCATCCCATGAAATATAATCATTACGTTTCATTTAATATCACTCTCTCTTCAAAAAAATATTATATCATAATATTTTCTTAGTCGATATAGTAAATGTCTTATTGTAAGAGAGTAAGTGCTAGTTATTGAGCGTGTTAAAAAAGAGCTCAATTAAATAATTAAATTCCGTTTTAAGCGAAAATCGCATTTTTTCAGAAT
>CAZZGL010000073.1:0-5186 GCA_964654155.1 uncultured Staphylococcaceae bacterium
TTCCAAGAGAAGAAGGGCTTGAGGGGGATAGTGAAATAGTTAAGCCAACATACACAATGCCTGATTCTGAAGATATTGAAAAAGCGATTAATGGAAAAGGATTTACTAATAGTTGGTATGCTGATCCTTATGATGAAACATCAGAGTATTCATGGCCGTGGTTAATAAGTGAAGATGGAAAATCAATTTTCCCATCTAATAGCGAAGTTAATAGTTCAAGTGCAAAAATATACACGAAAGTACATTTAAAAGCAAATCAAGTTTTTGTTTTTGATTATTATCCATCTACAGAAGAGTATGGTGATTATCTAAATGTTTATGTTGACGGAATTATTGAATTTTCATTTAGTGGAGTAAGTGTCAATTGGTTAACTTCTTATGCTTTTATTGCTAGCAATGAAGATGATTATGAAATTGCATTTGTATATGAAAAAGATTCCGATACACATACAGGTAATGATAAGGTTCTTATAAATAATGTTCGTATCATTAATGATACCGAAATTACTGATTCAATGTATCTTCATAAGCATGCAACTTATGGATATAATGAAACCAGAGGTAGATATGAAGAATCTGTTGATATTTATTTAAATCAAAATGATGGATATTATCATGTTAATAATGTTGATGGACCAATTTTATTATTAGATATGATTAACGCTTATTCGAATCACTATACATATTTTCCTATTTATCAACTTATTTCTGAGGGTTATTTCTATATAGGATTAAAAGATTATACTTCACGTATGGAGGATTATTATCTTTGGGCGGCTAATAATGATTTAGGGGCCACACCTGTGACGGAAGAACTTAAACAAATATTAGACAGATTTGCGGAATATTATTATCGTAAGCAATATGGAAACCTTGAAGGATATGATGACCAATGGTTAGATTTATGTTGTTATTATGTTGGATACAATAAAAATGGAGTTGAAATGGAAGATCCAATTAAAGGATTATCAACAATGTCAGCATACGAGGCAAAATTAGGTGATCAAAACTTTGTTGTTATCGATAGATTTACAATGCCTCGAGGTATTATGAGTAAATTTACGCCAACAGAAAGCGGTGTATACAAAATCAATAGTGTGTCAAATAATAAAACTGTCGCATGGATTTTCTTAAATGATGATCGTAATAATAGTATGTTTTATGAAAGTAATAATGCTGAAAGATATTATAATATTACCGAAATTGATGATCAAAATTATATAGATAATTACGCAAATAATTATTGCATGTATGTTTACTTAGAAGCGGGGACATCATATTATATTTGTTCTGGTTTTGATGATATGTATGAAACTGGAACAATCCAATTTAATATTGAAAAGCTTGATGATGATTTTGAATATTTTACTTCCTGTTCATATGGACCATTTACTTCTGAAAATGATGATATGACTGGAGATGTTATAGTTGGTAATCGCATCGATTATGTTTTAGATGAGGATGGTTATTACCATGTTAAATATAGTGATGGAACTATAGGCTCTATTATTTATTGTGATTTTACATATGCTTCATATCTTAACGATTCTATTAACAAAATGATTGAAAATAACTTTTTTAACTTTAAATATGATCAATATGAAGAGTCAGAAATTGAAGATGCAGTAGACTATACTGAAATAATGAAAGAATATCAAAAGAAAATAATTATTGAGAATGATATTACTAATGGCTGTGTACCAGTCGATGCTCAACTTGCTCAAATATTACAAGAATTGATGGATATTTATACATTTGATGGTGTAAAAGATTCATGGCTTAAATTATGCTATTATTATAAAAATGTTACTTTATCGGAGGGAAAATAATATGAAAAAGAAAGTATTTTTGCTTATTCCTATTTTATTGCTTGTAGGATGTGGAGAAAATAATTTAACTACAAGTGGAAAGGAATCTACCTCAACTACTTCATATACTTCAACTCAACCAATTGATGATAATTATATTGTTAATGTCAAATATCCTACTGGAAAAGCTGTTACTGGTGAAGTTAATGTAGAGTGGTGGAATGAAGAAGGTCTTGTAAAATCAATTAAAGTAGATGATAAGGGCTCGGCTTCTACAAACGATTTAAAAGATGGAACTTATAGTATTCATATTAGTAACATTCCTGATGGTTATGCTTATAATCCAAATGGATATGAAGTTAATGAAAATAAAAAGATAATTACAATTTTCTTATCTGAAGTATTAGATTATGAAGATGGTGATGGAAGTAAATATGTTGATGGAAAAAATAAAGGTCCTTATGTAATCCAATCTAATGGAGTTTATAATGCTTCATTAACTGATGAAAAATCATTAGTGTATTATATTTATAAGCCAAGTAAACCAGGAAAATTTATTATTGAATCATGGGCTCTTGAATGTGATCCGATTCTATATGCGATCGGTAATAATTTTGCTTTTATTCCCGATTATGTTGATGCAGATAGTACTTTTGATAATATAAGTAAATCAAATAAAAATTTTAAATACGAATTTGAAATTACTAGTAAAGAGTATGGTGTAGAAGGAAGTGGCTATAGTATCGTTTTTGGAGTTAGTGTTAACGATGATAATAAGAAAGTTAACTTTCCTTTTAATGTTAATTGTTTAGCAAGTTATGATTATTATAATCCAGGTTCAGATTCAACGATTACATATGCTGAAGCAAAAGATGTTCCAAATATTTATGAACGAATTGAAAATGCTTCAATTGCGGTACCTAATATCGATGGAACAGATGCTCCTTATTATAATAAAAGTGATAAATTATATCATTTAAATGCTGAAAATGGTCCGGTATTGTTAGCAAATTTCGATCGTTCTAATGATTTGTTCTATGAATCATTTGTTGATATACAATCAGGTGAAGCACCTGATAGAGCGCTTACTATTGAAGGGGTCAATTATAACAATTTTATTACGCAATATAAGGCTGCAATGAATATAGATGGCTTAGTGCCGGTTAATCGAGAATTAAAAGAATTTTTAGATAAGTTTATGAAAGCTGATCGCTTAGGAATATTGTCTTTTGAAGGACTTACTTATGATAGTAATTCTTGGATGGTTTGTTGTAGTTATTATTTAGTAGAGAAATAAAAAAATAAAATTATTAATATCATCAAATTTACATTTACGCGACAGTTTTGTAAATTTGGTGATATTTTTTTTTACCTTGAATATGATATGTTAGGTTTTAATGTAATTTGAGACCTTTATTTTTATATTTTTGCGCGTTAGTTGCAAAATTAAATGCAACAATAAAGAGGCAAAAAAATCAAAAAAATATTGCAAATGACTATCACCGTGATATAATAGATAAAAAATTATTTGGACAATGGTCGTCCCTTTTTACATCATTTATTTAAAAAAAGTGAATTTTTGCCCAAATTTTTTATTTTAAAGGAAAGGAGAAATTGATTAGATTTAAAGTAGATATAACAATGAATAATTTATTTTTACTCCTTTTAGAAAAGGGATTTTTATAATAATAAATCCTAGCTATAAAAAGGAAAAGTTTATTTGAAAATCATAACAAGAAGATAGGAGGAATTATGTTATGAAAAAGCAAAGTTTATTATTAATGTTGGTTTCTGTAGCTGCACTTTGTGCTGGATGTCAACAAGGTGGCTTTAATTCAACAACTGGCTCTAATGAAATATCAACTGGTACGCCAACAACAGTGTCACCAACAACAGTGTCACCTACTACGGCAACGCCTACGACACCAACACCAACGACACCAACGCCTACTACAGCAATGGCAACAACATCAGTAACTGTACCAGAAATAACTGTTGATGAATTTGAAAGTGTTATTACAACAGCTACTTCAAAATCCGACTCGATAGCAAGCGGAACTGTTAAATATAAAAATATTGGTTATTATCCTATAGATGTTACACTTGCTTATCAATTAGGAACAGATACCTTATATTATCAAAAAGCAAATTATGATAATAGTCTTACTGATATATATGCTATAAGAGATGGTAGTGACATTGTAGTTGTGGAAAAAGATTCTTCTGGAAATTATTCTAAGTCATGGACAACATTTAGCGATGTTCTTAATTTCCCATATGAAAATGTTTTAGGTTATTCATTTGACACTTGCTATGGAATTGAAAATCTTATTTCTTCATTATTTGCGTGTGGGAAAGAGAATGTTAATAAAGATTTTGAATTCGAATTAAAAGATGACACATATAGTTTTGCATTTAATTATTGGAAATTAGGCTATGGTTCTACACCATCACAATTATTTGATTTAAAAGTTTCGTTTAAATTGGGTAATGAAAGTGAATTAAGCAATGCCTCTGTTGAAGTTAATATGTATTATTCAAGTTCTTTTATTTTTGATACAGAGCTGAATATCGTTTATTTAACTGATGATGCAGAAATCAATGAAACTATTTCTTATGAGGTTTCACAAGTTGTTGGAACAAGAAATTATACATGTCCTGTTCAATTATCAGATTTCTATGCTGAAAGTTTTGATTTAATGTTTAAAGGAGAAGAAGTTACTTCTGAAACTACAATTAGTATAGTTAATGAAGAATATGTTTCTTTATTAATGGATAATGTTTTACCTGCAACAACTAGTTTTGATTTTGATGAATGTGAAATAAACATTGTTGAAGGTGAAGAATATGGAATAAGCGGATACGCTTATAATGAAATTGTTACTATATCTGCATCAATTGTAGGCAATTATGTTGTTGAAATAAAGACAAAAAATGTTACAAAAACATTTAAGGTTGAAGTTACAGAAGCTTTACCAACATCTATTACATATTTCTATTCACCAATTAAACCAGATGGCTCATATGATACAATTATGGTTAATGATGATGTAATAAATGGCTATATTAATAATGAATATATATTGACAGCAAATGTTTTACCATCTAATGCAGAACAAGGATATACATGTGAAGTTGTTTCTGATAACAAAGATTCAGCCACTTTAATAACAAGAGAATTTGCTCTTAGTGAAACAGCAGATCTTACAGATCACTGGTGTTTTAGTGCTTCTAAAGAAGGAACTTACACAGTAAGAATTTCTAGTACAGTAGTAAATGATGTTTATAGAGACATTACATTTAAGATTGGTGCTAAACCTTCATTTAGTAGCGTTTTATCTTCTGATGAATTTGCTTATGTTGATTATGGTGGAATTA
>CAZZGL010000074.1:0-5128 GCA_964654155.1 uncultured Staphylococcaceae bacterium
CAAAATAAGCTTAGTAACTGTTTCAAAACTCTATCAACAATATTCAATTAAAAAATAACAGCCTTTTTACTCGGCTGCTATCGTTATTTCCTTTGTGTTTGTAAATTTGAATGTTATGCTTTTATCGTGATGCACTACCGCTTTTTCAATTAGCAAGAGCCAAAGGTTATCGTCCCAAGTATCAATCACGTCATGTTTATCCTTAATCGAGACAATGAATAACTCCATTGATTTTGCTTGAGCAAGTCTATAATCCTTTTCTTTTAATAGTTCCTTATACCTTAATTCTTCGGCAGAATATTTGGTGCAAAGTTTATCATATTCTTTTATATAATCGGCTTGTAATTCAGGTGTTGATGCATTTGAAGATACAAGCTCTTTTACTTTCTGTGCTAGTTCTTCTAGAATTTCAATTTGCTTATTTATTTGCTCGTCAATTGACGTAACATCTGCTATCGTTTCAATCATAAGTTTACAATCTTCAATAAGTGCTACCTTATCAAGAACAAACTCGTTATATGCTTGTAGGAACATTGACTTTATTTCTTCTTCTCGTAATATTAGAGTTTGGCAACGATTGTCTTTGTTCTTAAATTTACCGTTGCATTGGTAGATAATCGTTCTATACTCGTCAGTTGAGTGCCATACCTTTCGTTCCGTAGTTATATGGTAAAAATGAAAAAAGCTCTGCAAAAGCACCTAATGGCACTCCTGCAAGGTGAAAAATTACATTACAGATAGGAAAAATACTCCTTTATGTAAAGAAAAAAGGTCTGACACTTATCGTATCAAACCTATGCTTTTTAAATGGTGGATCTGACGGGAATTGAACCCGTGTCCAAAGAAGATTCTGCAATAGCGTCTACAGCTTAGTTGAATTTAATTTTAATCTAGTATCAATAACCCAACAAATCTAACTAGACGAGATTATATGATTTTCGTCCCCTGAACATAATCATATCAGAAGCTTATTCTTTCTTTATGACACTCACCCTAAGCGTAAAAGAATAAGACCTTAGGAAGCGCGCTGCCCGTTTATCTAAAACGGAAGACTATGTCGTCTGCTAATTAAGCAGCAGCGTATAAAAGGTTTCTGTTGCTAGATATTTTTGTTTTGGTGATATTGTCACCACTCGGCTGCATCTACTTCCAAACACAACCCTGTTGAACCCAAAACAGGCCCATATTGTATGCCTTTGGCGTATTAATATTAATCTATTACTATATCAAGCTCATGTTCACTTTACTGCATTCAAATCCTAATACAAATTAAAGATTTAAATAAAGCTAACACAAGCCTTTAAAATTAGTCTATAACTTTGATATTTGCTTTAACATGGAACGCTATAGGCTCTAGTTCTAATTTTTCATAAATTTCTTTAGTAACTACTCTTAACTTTGGAGTGGCACTATTTAAATCACTAACAAAATAAATAACATATCCATCTAATGTTTCAAACTTTTCCCTTTCGTTAGCGGTAATAAAAAAGTCAAGTTCAGTAGTGTTTTTCGCCTTTCTAGTTTTAACTTCAATATATTTAATATTGCCTTTTTCATCATATGAAATAATATCGTATCCTGCCGAAGGATCTGTTAAAGCAATATGATAAGGTAATTTCTTAGAACCGCACTTACGTAATAATTCAGTTTCATATTCTAAAACTAATAATTCTCCTGAACGTCCAACTTCAGTTCTTTTCTTTTGCAATGATTCAAAATCAATTGGTCCTTTCTTTCTTAAAGTTCTTTCATTCTTACTATTTCCTACAAAATTATAATCTTCCTTAACTAATATCTTTTTGGTAGACTTTTGTGTAGTTCTTTCAGGATTACTTGTTTCGATATGAAATCCACTAGCATTTCTCTTATTAGTTTCTTTTTTCTTTGCTAGTAAATCTTGACCATACATTATATATAAAAATGATACAAATTCATCAAAGGATAAAGAATCAAAAACCTTGTTTTCTTGTTTAAGTTTTAATAATTGATATTGTTTTCTAACTGGAGAAACTTTACTATCGAATGGAACACCAAGTTTATAGAAGAAATGGTCAAAGTCTTCATCGCCAAATATTCCAATATACTGTTTTGGATAATAAGAAGCTAATATTTTACCTTTAACAACTACTGCTAATTTATTTTTTTCAAGAGTGAATAAATCATATACTTTTCCTGCTTTTAATAATTCGGATATACTATTTTTTATATTTTCTAATGCTTCTACTTCATTTCCACTTTGAGACCATTTTCCTACAACTTCAAATCTACCATTATCCTTAGAGTAAAACACACCAAATTTTTGAGCAGATCCGCCTTTTATTGAACCACTATCTTTTAATATAGTCTCTAAGAAATAACAAAAGTTATCATTTGTACCTAACCCTAAACAATAATCATTTAAAGATATTTTATGAATTTCATCTATCGGGAATCTCTTTATAAACTCTTGTCTTTTACTTTCGCAATTATTAAAAATTTTTTGTTTTTCTTCTAAATTTGCTAATTTAAATTTTTCAATGTTATCTTCAATATCTTTAATGTCTAAATAACAATAGTTTATCATATCTAAAATAAACTCTAGAGCAGAACCTTTAATTTCTTGTTGACTTTGGATTCTTCCTTTCATACCGTGTCTAGCTAATTGCTTTAAATTAAATCTATAATCATAAATTCGTTTTAATAATTTTAATTTTACATAACATTCCTGTATTGATTCATCTTTTAAATAAAACTCTGAATTATTAATAGCTGTCGTTTGTTCTTGTGTTGCATTCACTTCTAAAACTTCGCAATAAAAAGAAATTTTACTTTCTGGTTTACCTGTATAAATAAAGACTCTATCTCCAACATTAATGTTGTTAAGATTTTGCCGCCAGTAAAGTTCATTATATTTTTCAAAGGCTCCATATATATTATAATATTCTAAATCGCTTGGAAATAGCCAGAATCTAGGTCTAGAAGTTCCTTCATCATCAACATAGTGTAATTCTTCTAATGCTTTACAAATATTATCTTTTAATTTCCAAATAAAACAATTTTCTTTATACCATCCATCGAACACAATAATCCAAAAGCAATCTTTATCACTATCGCATTCAATTTCATATCGATTTAAATGTTTTAATATTCTTTTTCCTAAACCTACAACAATATCGTTGTATGAAGTGCTTAATAATTCGTGATGATAATACTTAGCTATTACTCTTTTGCTTGATGAAGCATGGTTTTCTTCATAGTACCATTGCTTTACCATTTCAAGAGACTTATCATCAAAAACTCTTGTATTTTGTAACATTTCTTTCCAATTTTCAACACTGACATTAAAGCCATCCAAAGTATAAACACCATCGTTCAAAATTATTTTTAAAAGCTCCATATAAAATAGCCGAGTAGACATCTCGACACTCCTTTCATTAATATGTGAAAGGCTTGTCTAACACCCCTCACAGAACAATATGTGTAGTTTTCCTGCATACAGCTCTTCAAATATACGATTTCGAGTTTTCTTTCCATTTCCAAAATATCAACATAGATTTTGGGCTTCCAGTCATAATACTTCTTTATCAATATCCTAACCGATATTCTCATTCATTGCCGTTTCAGGAAGTCCTTTAAGATATTCTGACATGTTTCTATAAAGAATACCCATTTCATTTTTCTTCGTTTCTCCACGATAAAGAACATATTTTCCTTTAATCTCGCCAAAATGTTTTTCCGTCAAGGTCATTTTTTCCTCATCCATTAAGTGCTTTGCTTGGTCATATATCATTTTATCACTATGTTTAATCTCATAAATATAACAACAATGATTTCGCTTATCATATACAACCATATCGTATTCGCCTCTATCAAATTGCAGTTTGAATACGTCATATCGAGATAGTTTTAATGTTTTTGCAGTTTCAATTAAAACGATATCCTCCAGCATTCTGCCACGAACTTCTTCCAAAATACGATCTTGGATATATGTTTTTTTCTTTCATCCAACTGCTTAAAATATTCATCATTCAGTAATGCGTGGACAAGTTCATAATATATCTACTTTAGTTGTACCCCTATTATATTGTCAATAACCCCGTTTGCCAAGTGGGATTACATATATTTTAGGGTCATTTTGCATTTTATTATGAGACACTCTTTGCTTAATTTTCAAAAACAGTTCATCTTATATTAGCTTAATTCATATTTTCCATTATGTACCGTCCTCATAATCCTCAACGAAACTTTCAAGTGCGTTAGCAGCGCAGAGCTTATAAAATCTTCTATAACTGATATAATTGACGAAATTGAAGATTTATCTAATGTTCACTTATAAAGATATGTCATTATTCTATTAACGATTAAAAATGAAATTCCAAAAAAGATAAAAACAAGCAACATTTTTTATTTATCAAATGCTAAAAAAAGTCCGATAGAATTTGGACTTTTTGAATTTTTATTTTTTATAACTGCTAAATATCAGAACACAAATCCATGTTTTATATTCTGTTATGAAAGCTTCATTTTTATTTAGCTTACTTTCGCTATTTTGCTTATGTTAAATGGATAAAACTTTAGGCTCTATTTAAAACAGAAAAAAGTATGAATTTAGTGAACTTCTGTAATCATGTTGGCAAAGTCTATCAGTATTGATACAACTTTGCACCCTAAGAATTAAATGTTCAAATGCTCTTTTTACAGCAATTTTATATGCGTAATCAAGGTACTTTGTTTGTCTTTTTTATTATAGAAAATTCTATCACGGACGTTCTTGTCTCTTATAACAACACCGAATTTAAAATAATTATTTAACGGTCTGAAAAGTTTGCCATTTTCTTTATTAGTTATTTGTGGTGCTTTCAATTCATAATCCGAAGTTACACCTTTGCTTTTTCTAAGCACTTTTTCAACACTAGAATATCTTCTTGATAAAAGTTCTTTTTCATCAGTACCAACACAAATGATTCCGCCAAAAACAAAATAATCATTATGTTCTTTATCGAAAACTCCGGACTCATCAGAATAAATGTATAAATTCATAATCAGTCCTATTTCTTATATGAAAAAAGCCATCATAAGGATGATTTCATAATCAGGGGCTGTTAAGAAACTATAAAAGTTTCTTGCCTCTTTTTTTATATTTGTATTT
>CAZZGL010000075.1:0-4918 GCA_964654155.1 uncultured Staphylococcaceae bacterium
TATAATCTTTTGATTTTTATTATATTTTCTAATTTAACTGCGAAATACGCGAGTTATCAAGTAAATGGTTATTATTATAATGATGATGTTGAAGTATCATCGATTACCTATAATCAAGTTGCAATATAATTTATAGACAACTGAAGTGAAAAAGTTTTAAAAAAACCTTGAAAAGTGTAACGTTTTTCAGTATGATATACACGTGTCCACATAGCTCAGCAGGATAGAGCAACAGCCTTCTAAGCTGTGGGTCGAGTGTTCGAATCATTCTGTGGACGCCATAAAATGTTTGATAAGGTACTTGTTAAGTGCCTTTTTTTCTTCATATGAGGACTTTCATATGATATAATTTCAAAAAGGGGTTGAATTAATAGATGGCAAATTGGTATAAATTAGATAATGCGGCGAAAATATTTCCATTCATTTATTCGCCTAAAGACACTAACTCATTTCGTATATCTTGTGTTTTTAAAGAAGAAATAAATTCGCTTTTATTAATGCCATCTTTAAAGAAAGCACTAAAAAGATTTCCAACATTTTGTGTGCGTTTAAAAAATGGATTATTTTGGCAATATTTTGATCATAATTCAAGTGTGCCTATTATAAAAGAGGAGGATCCAAATCTCTGCTTATCTGTTCATCCAAAGAAAAATAATGGTTTTTTATTTACTTTATCATATAACGGTAAACGGCTTATTTTAGAAGTTTTTCATTCCTTAAGTGATGGTACGGGAGCGTTAGAGTTTTTTAAATGTATTTGTTACTATTATTTAGTCGAATGTGGTTATAACATTCAAAATAATGGCGAAGTATTAACTGATGAATATGAAAAGCTCGCTCTTGAAAAAGAAGATAGTTTTTCTTGGAGCTATGATGAAAGAATTAAGCCGCATGATGGAGAAGAAAATGCTTATCAATTAAAAGGTCATTTTTATCCTGATGTTTTTTCTGGTATTGTTCATTTAATAATGCCATTAGATAAACTTAAAGAAGTTGCTAATAAGTACAATGCTACAATTACGCAGTATTTATCTGGATGTATTTTAAAAGCAATTTACGATATATATTATTGTCGTGAAACTAACTCTAAAAGAGCGGTTGCGTTATTTTTACCAGTTAATGCTCGAAAGTTTTTTGATTCACAAACAATGAGAAATTTTGCACTTTATGTACGCATTCATACTCGTTATGAAAATGAAGATGTAACACTTCAAAATATGATAAAACTAGTTAAGGATACTTTGGATAAAGAACTTAATAAGAATGGTTTATCTTCACGTATATCTTATAATGTTCGCTTTGAAAAATATTGGTTTATTCGAATTTTACCGTTGTTTTTAAAAAAAATTGGCATGAAAATTGGTTATCATCTTCAAGGAACAGATGCAAATACAATTAGTTTTTCAAATTTAGGTGAAGTAAAGTTGCCAGATGATATGAAAAAACATATAGAGCAATTTGAATTTTTAATTCCACCTAATCAAAAGCTACCATATTCTATTGGTGCAATTTCATATGATAATAAGTTTGTTTTAACATTTGGTTGTCGAATAATTGAAAGATTTTTTATTAGACATATTGTAAATCAATTAGTTCGTGATAATGTGCAAATTGAAATGCAAACTAATGATTTGGAGGTTGAATAAATGAAGTATTGTCCTAAATGTAAAATAAATGTTAATACAGAACGGAAATTGTGTCCATTATGTTTTCATGTTTTGGATGCTATAAACGAAGAAAGAAATTATCAAGAATATCCAAAATATCATGAACATAATAAACCAAAAGAAATTGTTTTACGTATTGCTTTATATATTCTTCTAGTTGGAGTTATCGCTTCATCGATAGTAAATATCATTCAAATGAACATGGATAATAGCTTTAATGACATAAGTTCCTGGTGGTCGTTAATGGTATTAGGCGCGGCTACTTACACTTATTCGTTTATTATTACTATGTTTAAAAGTCGTCGAAATTTATCAATTAGATTTATGCGTCACTTGTTTCTTATTTCGGCATTTATGATTTGTATAAATTTAGTTTCTGAAAAAGATAATTTATGGTCGTTAGATTACCTTGTGCCATTCTTTATCGCTTCAACATTAATAACGCTTATAATGATGGTATTCATTAAACCAAAATTATATCGTGACTATATCGTAACATTAATTTTGATATCTATTATCGCGATGGTCCCCTTAGTTTTGTATACCACGACAGATTTAATTAAAATATTATGGCCTAGTGTTGTGTGTTGTTCACTAGGAGGATTAATTATATTAGGAATATTTATTTTTCCACAAAAAGCAACAAAGGAAGAAATGCAAAAAAGATTGCATTTGTAGGGTAAAACAATGGATAACATAAAAAAATACTTTGAAAATGGTCAATATGAGTTGGTTATTAAATTTACAGATGAAAACGATGATGAAGAATGTTTATACTATCGTCTAAAATCACTTGTAGCTTTAGGAAAAGATGATGAAGCCTTAAAGCTAATTAATGAACATGGGCATTTAATAGAAACGGAAAAATTTGAAGTAATAAAAATTCATTTAAATTTGTTATATTCTCATAATTTATACGATCAAGTTAGAACCGCACTTGATTATTATGATTCACTTCCATATATCTCTTATGAAGTTGAAGAATATATTAAAGAACAATATAAAATTTTAAATAACAGAGAAAAAAATGGAAATAATAAATTTCATAATTTATCAATTGATGAAATTAAAAATTTGCTTTTAAATCCAACTTCTAATGATGAAATGTTATATATTTTTAACGCAATTAGAACGATGAATGTTAGATTGTTTCTTGATGAAATTCAAACATTTCTTTTATCTAATTTTGATGAAGGTGTTAAAACAATTTGTTTGATGATTTTAATTGAACAAAAAGTAATGGAAGAAATATCATTATTTAAAAATGATGTTGTTTATAATATTGTTCCTTATGAATTAGATATACCTCTTAATGATATTTCTTCAGAGAAAATCATTAAAAGCTTTGAAACTGATATTAAGGATCCAAGTGTTACTAATGTTGCAATTCAGTTATTTGTGTATTATGTTATGGATGTATTTCCTAACGAAATTAATGAAGATGAGATTAATTTACTTGTCGCCGCATTTACCATCATTGCTTATCAACATTTGAAAAGTGACTATGATATATATGATATTATCGATAAATATGATTTAAATATCGATTTGTTATTAGCAAAAGTTGAAGAAATTATGGAAATTATATTAAAAAAACAAAATAAATTAGATAATTAGTTTCTCTTGAAAGTATTAGTCTTCTTCTGATATATCGTTAATGACATTATTTATGACTATTCTAGGATCTAAATTTTCTTTCAAAATGTGATATATAGATGTAATTATCGGGGCGTTAATATTATTGTTTTTAGCGATTTCATAGGCTATTTCGCATGCATATAAACCTTCGATAGTATTTTGATTATTTTGTAAAAAATATTCCATAGAATTCTTCCCGATTATATAACCAGCAGTGTAATTTCTTGAAGTTGAACTAGTACATGTTAAAATCAAATCTCCAATGCCAGCAAGACCATAGGAGGTTTTTTCATTTCCCCCAAAAAAGGTTATAAACCGTGATATCTCATTTAAACCGCGAGTAATTAACATTGCTTTTGTGTTTGATTGATAACCTAATCCATCGGATATACCACAGGCAATGGCAATAATATTTTTAAGTGCACTTGCATAATCGGTTCCGATTGAATCGTTATTAATAAATACTTTAAAATAGTGGTTAGAAAAAACATTTTGAATAAATTTAGCAGTCTTATATTCTTCGCAGCTAACTGTAATTGCAGTCGGTTTTCTTTGAATTACTTCTAAAGCGAACGAAGGACCAGAAAGGGAAGCGACCTTTTTAGATTGCTCAAATGATAATAATGTTTTAATGTATTTTCCAACAGGAATTTTTGTTTGTGGATGAAATCCTTTAGTGAGATTAACTATGTACATGTCGTTAGTTAATAGGGGAGTAAGTTTTTGAAAGACATCGTCTATTGCTTTTGAAGGAACTGCAATAACAACTAAGAAAGCATCTTTAATTGTTTCTTCGAGATTTCCGTTAGCGGTTATTGAAGAAGGCAAGACAATTGAATCATCAAAAAAACAGGTGTTTTTATGAAAATTATTAATTTCTGTAATTTGGTTTTCATTAGTGCCATAAATGTGAATATCATAATCATTATCCGCTAAAACAACACTAATTGCGGTTCCCCATGCTCCAGAACCTATGATGGCGATTTTCTTTTTATTCATCTTTTTTATTCACTTTTGCATTTGATAAGTTATTTTTAATTTGAGTTGTTGAAATCTCTGGAGTTCTTGGTAAATAAACAACTTCACATATGTCTTTTAAATAATCAAATTTACCTTTCCAATCATCACCCATAACAAAAACATCGACATGGTACAGCTTAATATCATTTTCTTTTTGTTTCCAATCATTTTCAGGAATTACTAAATCAACATATCTTAGTGATTCAAGGAGCATTTTTCGTTGTTCATAGGTAAAGTATGTTTTTTTACCTTTCTCTTTAGAGTTGAACTCATCGGTTGATAGACAAACTATTAAATAATCACCTAATTGTTTAGCTCTTTTCAAAATATTTATGTGTCCATAGTGCAATAAATCAAAAGTTCCGTAAGTAATAATTCTTTTCATAAGTACCTCTTAACAAAATAGTTTCTTGTTTGAAATATCTTAACACATTTTTCGTTAAAATGTACAATAGCAAGTCGCTTTTGTCAAAACTATGATATTTTACGTGATTTTAATTGTCTATATTGAGCTTTCATTAACAAGGCTATTTCGGATCGTTAATTGAAAAAGTAAATGCAACTTTGAATAAATATTAAATGCCTGGTCTTGT
>CAZZGL010000076.1:0-4603 GCA_964654155.1 uncultured Staphylococcaceae bacterium
TATAACTTACACATAGATTTTGATGAATTAAGAACCTTTAATTCATTAAGTCCATATCCAGGTGATTATATATACATGAATTCATTTGCGTATAAGGATTTATTTAACAATAAATAGCATTCCGGTAATAAAAATGAAAATAGTTAAAATAATTAATAGTAAAATGTTTCATGGCAATAAATCTGCTAATGGTTATCATTATTATGCAATGTATTATGATAGAAAAAGTAAAAAATATAATGCTATATAATTAACGCATTTAGTTTTTAAAGATCCGAAGCGTTATTCACAAGCTGATAATGGAATTATTGAGCATGCTAGAATTAAAAAACTAGATAAATATGCAGATTCTGGAATAACGAAATATAAATATATATCTGATATAAAAGGAAATCTTTTAAAACTATCTATGGGTGATACGATAGTATCAAAAGTATCATCTTCAGTAGAAAAGAAAATAAAAAAGCATGTAACGGTAATTTGTGAAAAAGGCAAAAAAAACCATAGTGTGAAACTATGGGGTCCCAGAGGCTGTCGTTTCAATTTAATGAATCTGTCTTGTCCTAAGGGCTATCGAGGCAAACAATTAAGAGCCTCTGTCTGTCATTATTCTATGCAATTAAAGCAAAAAAATCAACAAAAAAATGAAAAATAGTGAAAAAAATAGCGGATTAATATGTATAAATCGTATTTATATAAAAAAAGTAGAAATTATAAGTTAAGTGTATATGATGTAGGAGTAATTCGTGAATCTTTAGAGTATTTTAAATCAAATCTTAGAAAAGCAAAAGACTACAAAATGTCAAATAAGGTTTATAGAGTTAGAAGATTAACATTATGAATAGTATAAGATTTAATAAAAATGATTAATTATATATTTTTAAGATACTCTATTATTTCGTCTGCGGAAGTCGATGAAGTTGAAGTACCAGTTATAATTAAAGCAGAACTTATGCTATTTAAATCATATTCTTTTAATTCAAGAAGATTACTTACTCGCATAACAAAAGAATTAGGATACTTATGGCTTGCAATATTATATAAAGATAGAGTGTTATTAGATTTGCTATCACCAATAATAATTACTAAATCATAATTGCTAGTTTCTTTTAAAAGTAATTCTTGTCTAATTCTAGTTGCATTACAAATTTCATCACCGATTTCAATATTGTATGACCTAGATAAATTATCATATATGTTTTTGATATCTAACAATGATAATGTAGTTTGGTTAAATACTTTAATTTTTGATGATTTAGGTGTTTTCTGCAGTCCTTTTTTGACATCATAAAAACAAATATTATCATTTAATGAAATTGTTGAAATTGTTTCTAAATGCCCTTCTTTGCCAACAAAAATAACTTCATATCCATCTTTAATGCTTTGTATTATATTGTTATGGTTATAAATGACATATTTACAAGTGGCATCAACAAATACCAAACCCTGTTCAGTAGCTTGTTTTTCTAGTTCTTTATTATGTCCATGAGCGGTAAAAATGACAACACCATTTTTGATTTGTTTTAATAGTTCACTTGGTGATTTAGTTTCATCATGTAAAGTATTTATTCCTAAAAAATTCAATTCATCAGTGACATCTTGATTATGTACAAGCATTCCTAAAATAGTTATTTTTTTGTTTGGATATTTTTCTTTTGTTGCTTTTGCAATGTTAATTGCGCTAATCACTCCCATACAGAATCCATATGGTTTAATAAGTTTGACCTTCATTAATAATCACCACTACTATTTTATCATAATTATCCAAAAAAAGGTTTATTTGGCTCTTTTTGTTCTTCGGTACTGGTTTTATTTGCTTTGTATTTTGTTTTATCAACTATTTCGATATCATCTACAACTTCAGCATTATTTGTAGATGTAGATTGTCTGCCTATAAAAGGAAATAACTTTGTTGCTACACCTTTAATAATTTTTGAATTTGAAAATAAAGGTTTAACTTGTTGATAAAGAGGGATGACTTGGTTAACTGTTGCAATGATGTTTTCGGTTCCTGATAGTACTTTTGATAAAGTTGCTTTTGAACTAACACTACCTAAAGAGTTTGTTATTGGTCCTCGATAAAAGTTACCTTTTGGAATGGAAAAGGGAATGTTGTTTCTAAAATATGGTGATTGATTATAGCTATTTCCATAATGACGATAATTTTGATAAAAATAAGGATTATATGCGTATTGATTCATTGATTTCACCTCATATATGTATATGATGAAAATTTATAATTGTGGTCTTTTTTATTTTACTATGGTAAAATTAAGTGCTTTTTAAACGAGGTGATTTTATGTGTTCTTTTAAAAGTTTTTCCTTATCTTCAACAATGATTGAAGCTTTAGAACTACTAGGATATAAAAAGCCGACACCAATACAAGAAGTTGTTATTCCTTGTGCCTTACGAGGAGAGTCTTTGCTTGCGACTTCAGAAACAGGTTCAGGTAAAACACATGCTTTTTTAATTCCTCTTATTGAAAATATTGATTTTAATATTGATGAAGTTCAAGCAATTATTTTTTCACCAACAAGAGAATTAGCGGCGCAAACATATAACTTTTTAAAAGAATTTTATGATATGTTTCCTCTTTTAAGAGTAAGATTACTTTCATCAGGCGATGATAAGAATCGGATGATTGGAAAATTAAAAACCACTCCTCATATTATTATTGCCACACCAGGTAGACTTCATGATCTTTCTTTTAATGAAGGAGCAATAAATGCAATGACTGCAAAACATATTGTATTAGATGAAGCTGATATGTTAACCGAATTAGGCTTTTTAGATACAATTGATGATATCGTTAGTCGCTTAAAAAATCCTTCAATATATGTTTTTAGCGCAACAATAAAAGAAAATTTCATCCCTTTTTTAACTAAATATGTTAAACCTGAACATCGTTTTTTACTTGCAGATAAATCATCAACTCCTAATCGAGTAAGCCATTATGTTGTTGATATTAAGCATCAAAATGAAATTGATACACTTGTTGATTTTATATCTGCGATTAATCCATATTTATGTTTAATTTTCTCATCAACAAAAGCAAAAGTTGATGAAGTTTATAATGCACTTTTAAACAAAAACTTAAATGTTGGTGTGCTTCATGGTGATTTAACTTCTCGTGAAAGAAAACAAATGATGAAAAGAATTTTAAATCACGATTTCCAAATTGTCGTTTGTAGTGACATGGCATCAAGAGGATTAGATATTACCGGTGTAAGTGATATTATTAATCTTGATTTACCAAAAGATTTAGCTTTCTATTTCCATCGTGCTGGAAGAACTGGTCGTTATGATCAAAAAGGAAATTGTTATACTTTTTATAATCAAGATAGCGTTGATAATGTTAAAAGGCTATTAACTGCTGGAGTTGAACTAAAATATTTATCTTTTAAGAATAACATGTTAAAAGAAGAAGAAACCTTGACTTCTAAAAAGAAAAAAGTTAAGAAAAAAGATACTGAATTAGAAAAAGAAATTCGAATGGCAATTTCTAAAACTAAATCAAAAAAAGTTAAACCTGGATATAAGAAAAAAGTCAAAATCGCAGTTGATAAAGCCAAAAAGCATCATAAAAGGAAGATTATACAAGCGGATATCCGTCGTCAAAGAGTGGAGAGATATAAAAAAGAAGCAAAGGATGGTCGTAATTAATGGGACGATATATTGGAAGTCATGTATCGATGAAAGCGCCTAATTATTATCTAGATTCAATTAAGGAAACTATTGCAAATAACGCAACAACATTAATGCTTTATACCGGTGCGCCACAAAATGCTTATAGAATTCCTTTAGAGGAATTAAAAATAGCGGAAGCTTTAAATTTAGCAATAGCTAACAATCTTGATATTTCAAAGTTTGTGGTCCATGCTCCATATATTCTTAATCTTGCTAACCCGCTTGATAAAGAAAAAGTTTTAACGAGCATAAGGTTGCTCTTAATTGAATTAGAAAGAACAAAAGCAATGGGAATTAATACGATTGTTCTTCATCCTGGAAGTTATGTAAAAGGAACCTTAGAGGAAGGAATTAAAACATTAACAGACGCTTTAAACATTGTGTTAGAAAATACTACATGCAAAGTTAAAATAGCGTTAGAAACTATGGCAGGTAAAGGCAGTGAAATTGGTAGTAATTTCTATCAAATAAAGCAAGTAATTGATGGCGTTAAACGCAAAGATTTGATTGGTGTTTGCTTAGATACATGTCATTTAAATGATTCTGGAATAGATATAAGTAATCCTTATCAAGTTTTAAAAGAATTTGATGAAATAATTGGTTTAAGTTATTTATTATGTGTGCATTTAAACGATAGTAAAAATGAAAAGGGAAGTCATAAGGATCGACACGAGAATATAGGATATGGAACAATTGGATTTCAAGTATTAGAAAAATGGTTTTCTTGTGAATTATTAAATGAAATTCCACTTATTCTTGAAACGCCATATATAAATGAAAAATCTCCTTATAAAAAGGAGATTGAGATGTTAAGAAGTGGAACTTTTGATGAAAGTTTTAGGAATTAATCTAAATATTTATTAATTAAATAATCGATTTTTACATAAGTAGTGGGTTCCACTACTTTTTTTATTT
>CAZZGL010000077.1:0-4588 GCA_964654155.1 uncultured Staphylococcaceae bacterium
ACGAAAAGATGGCTTATTTGGCATCATCGATGTTAAATAGCTACAAAGTCACTCCATAAAGAGTGGCTTTTAATAAGGTTTTAATGAAAAACGTACAAAATGTACAAAAAAAGCGATAAAATTCGTACATTTTGTACGAAAAACCTAGACAAATAAAAAAAATAATAGTATAATAAGCATGAGGTTGATAATTATGTACAGAAAAATTGAAAAAGAATTATTAAAATGGAAAGAGGATTTTAAAAAGCCGCTTATGCTTGTGGGAGCAAGGCAAACTGGGAAAACTTATATTTTAGAAGAATTTTGCCAAAAGAATTTTAATAGTTATTTTTACATTAATTTGGATAAGGAGGAAAATATTGCTGAAGTATTTGAAAACACGATTGATCCAGATATGATAATAGAAAAAATTGAAATTATTAAGAATAAAGTTATAAATCCAGAAGATACCATTATTTTCTTAGATGAAATTCAAGTAAGTGAAAGAGCTATAACGTCATTGAAATATTTTTGTGAAAGTAACAAACCATATAAAATAGTTTGTGCAGGATCTTTGCTTGGAGTTAAATTAAATAGGTTTAAGTCGTCTTTTCCTGTTGGGAAAGTGAATATTAAATATCTATATCCAATGGACTTTGAAGAATACCTAATTGCTCTAGGGGAAACAAAACTGATTGAAGAAATAAAGAACCATTACAAAACTAATGAACCATTAATGAATCCGATACACGAAAAAGCTTTGGATATGTACAAAAAATACTTACTGTTGGGAGGAATGCCAGCTATTATAAATGATTTTATAGACAACGAGTACAATATATCTCATATGGACTTGAATTCTCAAGAACAAATAATTACATCATATCTTGCTGATATGAACAAGTATACCGAAAATAGCGAAGGTATTAAAAATAGTCAAATCTATAATTCTATTCCTAAAGAACTAGCTAGAGTTAACAATACTTTCAAATATAGTATTGTTGACAAAGATGCAAGGAAAGTAAGGTATGAATCAAGTCTTGAATGGTTGCTTGCAAGTAACATGATATTAAAATGTGAACTAGCGGAAAGAAACGAATCCCCATTAAAAGCTTTTGCGAACCAAGATAAATTCAAACTATATTTGAGTGATGTTGGATTACTTAGGAGTTTATCTAATGTTGAAATCAGTGAAATTTTACTCGACAAAAATTTAATGTATAAAGGTGTTTTGACTGAAAACTATGTTGCATGCGAACTTTACCCTAAGTTTAAAGAATTATTTTATTATAACTTTGGTATATATGAAATTGACTTTTTAATCAAGATAAATGGAGATATTATTCCAATAGAAGTTAAAAGTGGCAGAAGAACAACAAGTAAAAGTTTAAATGAATACATAAAAAAATACAATCCTAAATATAGTATAAGAATCTCGGAAAAAAACTTTGGATTTGAAAATAATATTAAATCTGTTCCCTTATATGCGGTTTTTTGTATCGATAAATGATAATTAGTTTGAAAAAATGTATATCATTTTTTCGAAAAACTTTCGATCGGTGTATAAAAATGAGAACTTAAATATTAGAGATATAATATAAAGTAATATCTTTGTGGAGAATTTGTTTAATTTGTACGAAAAACCTAGAAAAAACGCATAAATTGACAGATAACTCCCAAAAAATACGAAAATTATTGATTTTTTTGGAGTTATCTAGTATAATATAAATGGTGATGAAAATGGAAAGAAAAGCAATGCAAGATCTTTTAAAGTGGAAAGATTCAAATAATCGAAAACCCTTATTAATATATGGGGCGAGGCAAGTAGGAAAAACATATTTAGTTAAAGAATTTGGAAATAAATGTTTTGATAACATGATATATGTTAACTTTGAAAAAAATAATTTTGTGGATAATTTATTTGATGATCTAAACCCTAAAAGTATCATTAAAAACTTAGAAATTATATTTAATGAAAAGATAGATAAAAATAAAACGTTAATTTTCTTTGACGAAATTCAAAAGAATCCAAAGGCTTTGACTAGTTTAAAATATTTTTGTGAAGAAGCAAATGAATATCATATCATAGGCGCAGGTTCACTACTTGGAGTACACCTTAATTTAGAAGAGTATTCATTCCCTGTTGGTAAAGTCAACTTTTTAACTATATACCCATTATCATTTGACGAATTTTTATATAATTTAGGGGCAACTGAATTGCTCGAAGAAATTAAATTATCATATCGTTCTAACAAAGCTCTAAGTGATGCTTTACATCAAAAAGCAATTGAATACTACAACGACTACTTGGTTTTAGGTGGAATGCCCGAAGTAGTTAATGAATATATTACTAGCGAATCAATTATAAGTGCAGTTGAATATCAAAATGAAATTATTGAATCTTATCGGAGTGATATCGTTAAATATTGTAAAGAATCTAAAGACGCTATGAAAATATTATCAACATTTGATTCAATACCTAATCAACTTGCCAAAGATAATAAGAAATTTCAATATAAAGTTATTCAAAAAGGTGGCACAAGCTCAATCTTTGGAGAATCTATCGAATGGTTAACAAGTGCTAATATCGTTAATAAGTGCCTTAAAACAAACATTGGTGTTCCCTTAAAATTATATGAAGAAATTGATTCGTTTAAACTTTATATGAATGATGTAGGACTACTTACCAATATGAGTAGATACCCACTTTATTTAATTAAAAATAGGACTAATGAAAATAATTTGATGATTGGAATGATTACCGAAAACTATGTTGCTAGCAGTTTATCGTTTAACAATTTAGAATTACATTATTGGAAAAATGATTATGATAGTGAAGTTGACTTTATTCTTCAAACAAGTAATGGATTAATTATTCCTATCGAAGTTAAATCTTCTAGTAATGTTAAATCACGAAGTTTGGCAAATTACATAAAAGAGTATAATCCTAAATATGCTATTAGGTTATCCCTAAAAAACTTTGGTCTTGAAAATAACATTAAATCTGTTCCTTTATATGCAACTTTTTGCATCAGTATTGATAATTTATAATATTTGGATCAATCCCATAAGAAAAGTGATTGGTCCAAAATTTGTTTAAAATTAATGACATTTATCATGAAATTTGGTACAATATGTAAAAGAGGTGTATTATGCAAGAAAAAAATTTAGAAATATCAGTTGAAAATGGAGAACAAAACACGAAGGTTTTTACACAAAAGAAAGACTTGCCAATTTCGACTATAAAGGAAATGTTTGATGAGGGAGATATTATTCCCCAACCAACTTATCAAAGAGATTATGTTATGGACGATAAACAAGCTTCTAAACTAATTGAATCAATTTTAATTCAAATTCCCATACCAACCGTTTATTTGTGTGAAGAAAACGATGGAAGATTAAGTGTAATAGATGGTCAACAAAGAATTACATCTATTGTTAGATTTTTAAAAAACGAATTTGCTTTAAAAGGGTTGGAAGAATTAAAAACACTGAACAAAAAGTATTATAAAGACTTAGATAAAACTTTGCAAAGAACGATTAAAACAACTACTCTTAATTCTATAGTTATAACGAAAGAATCTCAGGAGTTAAAATATGAAATATTTGCACGGCTAAATCAAGGATCTACAAAACTTAAACCTCAAGAGTTAAGAAATTGTATTTACAGAGGTAGTTTTAATGATATGTTGGAAGATTTGGCTACTGTTCCTTTGTTAAAAAAAATATATAGAGAAGATAATAAAAGAAAAAATTATCAAGAGTACATATTGAGATTTTTTGCATTAAGGAATGAAAGCGATTATAAATCTTCGCTGAAGAAAACTTTTAATGATTATATGTTAAAACACCAAAATGATGGCGAAAGTGAAATAACAAGCATGAAGAAAAGTTTTACATCTACAATGGACATTATTAAACAAGTATTAGGGGAAACGGCGTTTTGTGCTTATGATAGGCAAAATGGAAAATTTATGAATGTGTTCAGTGGATCGGTATACGATTCAATTGTGGTAGCGTTTTCTAGGTTTAATAATCACGATTTGATGGTGCACGCTGACCAAATTAGACAAACAATTGAAGAGATTAAAAAGAATAATGTACAATATCAAAATTTTACGTATGCATCCTCAGGCTCTAAAAATAGGGTAATTGGAAGAATAGAAATAATTTATCAAGCAATTGCAAAAATAATTGGTAAATTTTCTGATGGTGAAACATTTAGAAATTTTAGTCAACAAACTAAAGAGAATCTATGGCATGAAGGTTACATTTGTTCGTATTGTAATCAAGTAATTTTAAGTATTGAAGATGCTGAAACGGATCATATAATTGCTTATAGTAATGATGGTGAGACTATAATAGAAAATGCTCAATTGTTACATAGACATTGTAACAGGGAAAAATCTGCTAGTATGCAAGAAATTGAAACCGTAGACTTTGAAAGTGACGAAGATGATTAAATCGCTTTTTTGGTGAAGACTTAAATTTTGTTGATAGAAAATCAAAAAAACTCCGATTGAAAACACAAAATCTCTCCGATTGAAAACACAAAATCTCTCCGATTGATATATAAATAAGAAAAATAAAACCTTTGAAATTATAGTAA
>CAZZGL010000078.1:0-4580 GCA_964654155.1 uncultured Staphylococcaceae bacterium
TTTACGTGATTTTAATTGTCTATATTGAGCTTTCATTAACAAGGCTATTTCGGATATTATAAAAATATTATTTTTATTGTACATTGAATGAAAATAATATATAATACCATTTGTACGGATTGTCAAAGGACATTCTAAGGAGGAAATATTATGAAACGTACTGTTAACAGATTAGAGAATTCACAAGTAGAGTTAATTCTTCACTTTGATGGTGATGAATGGAAATCAGCTTTAAAGAAAGCGTATGATAAATTAGCAAGTGATGTCGAAGTTCCTGGATTTAGAAAAGGACACGCTCCAGATAATTTAGTTAAAACTAAAATTGATCAAACACGTGTTATGAATGATGCAATTGATTTGGTTTTACAACCAGCATATGAAAATGCTTTAAATGAAGAAAATTTAATGCCTTTTGCGCGTCCATCTTTATCAATCACCAAAATTAGCGATTCTGAAATGGAAGCTAAAATTAATATTATTGTGGCTCCATCCGTTGAATTAGGTGAGTACAAAGGTCTTCATGTTGAAAAGAAAAAAGTTAGAGTTACCAAAAAGGAAATTGATGATGAAATTAATAAATTAGCAAAAAATAATGCTGAATTAATTACCAAAGAAGGTAAAGCGGCTTTAGGTGATACCGTTGTTATTGATTTCACCGGCTATGTTGATGGCAATGCTTTTGAAGGTGGCTCTGCACAAAATTATTCTCTTGAATTAGGCTCTGGTTCTTTTATTCCAGGATTTGAAGACCAAATAGTGGGTTTAGAGACTGGCGCGGAAACTGATATTAATGTCAAATTCCCAGAAAACTATGTTCCTGAATTAAAAGGTAAAGATGCTACATTCCATATCGTATTACACGAAATTAAAGAAAAGAAAATTCCTGCATTAGATGAAGACTTTGTTAAGGAATTAGGATATGAAGGCGTTGAAACTATTGATGCGTTAATAGAAAAGGTTAAAGGTGATTTAACCGCTTCTAAAGAACAAGCTGCTTTAAATGAATATTATGAAGCTCTTGTTAAATTGATTCGTGATGGTTCAAAGATTTCTTTACATCCACAAATTATTAGTGACGAAGTCGAAGCAATGAAAGAAAATTTTGCTGCTCAAGTTCAACAAAACGGTTTAACTCTTGATCAATATTATCAAATTACCGGTCAAAAACCTGAAGATGTTGAAGCAAAAATGAAAGCGGATGCTGAGATTAATATTCGTAGCATTATTTGCTTACAAGAAATTGCTCGTGTTGAAAATTTAATCGTTACCGATGAAGAAGTTGAGTTTGAACTTGCCAAAATTGCTCAACAATATTCTATGGAACTTGATAAAGTCAAAGAAATTCTTTCAAAACAAATGCCTCAATTTAAAAGAGACATCGAAAATAAGAAAATCAGTGATTTCTTACTTGCAAATAATGACTAGTAATCATGGATTCCGCCATGATTCTATTTAGAAAGATGGTGACAATTTATGGAAAATGAAAAAGTTTTAAGACTACCTCTCCTAATTACGAGAGGTTTAGTTTTATTTCCAAATAACATATCGGCAATTGATGTCGCAAGACCTTTTTCATTAAAGGCAATTGAAGTATCAAAGAATGAATGCGATTCTTTATTATTGATTTCGGCTCAAAAAGCTCCTGAAATTGAAAATCCAACTATAGATGATATTTATGATATCGGTGTTGTAGCAAAGATTATTCATTATAGTGAGCAAAAAGGGTATGTGAGAATCAAAGTTAATCCAATACAAAGAGTAAAATTGTCATCTTTTAATGAAGAAAACGAGACCTTTGTTTGTGATGCTAGTTTATTAGATGATATTGTTGGTGATCATAAAGAAGAAGTAGCTTTAGTTCGTAACATAACTTCAATGTTTGAAAAAGTTGATGGTATTGCCATTAATATGCCAAAAACTCTTATAAATCAATTTTCAAAAGGTGTATCTGCGACTGAATTATCTGATTCTTTAGCACACTATTTACCATTATCGGTAGAGAAGAAACAAGTTCTTTTAAATACTTTAGATGTTAACGCTCGTTTGCGTCTTATTTTAGACTACTTGAGCGATGAAAAAGAAATTGCTGAACTTGATCGTCGGATTGAATCTGAAGTTCGTAAAGCTGCAGAAAAAAGTCAAAAAGAGTACTTTTTAAGAGAAAAAATGAAAGCAATTAAAACTGAACTTGGCGAAGATGATGATGTTGGTTCGGTTGATAAAATGCTTAAACGTGTTGAGGAAAATCCTTATCCTGAATATGTGAAAGCAAAAGTAAAAGCCGAAGCTAAACGCTATGAAATGATGCCTCAATCAAGTTTAGAAGCTTCAATGATTTTAAATTATTTAGATTGGTTAGTTAATGTTCCTTGGTATCAAATGACTGATGATACCGATGATTTACAACTTGTTCAAAAAATATTAGATGAAGATCATTATGGCTTAGATAAAGTTAAGAAAAGAATAGTTGAGTATCTTGCTGTCAAAAAGATGACTAAATCCTTAAAAGCACCTATTCTTTGTTTTTATGGACCTCCAGGTGTTGGTAAAACCTCTTTAGGTAAATCAATTGCTAGAGCCTTAAATAGAAAGTTCTTTAAATCCGCATTAGGGGGAATTTCTGATGAAGCAGAAATACGTGGTCATAGAAGAACTTATGTTGGTTCTATGCCTGGAAGAATTATTGCGGGTATGAAAAAATGTGGTACCGCAAATCCGGTTTTCTTATTAGATGAAGTAGATAAGCTTGCTTCTTCATATAAAGGTGATCCTGCAAGTGCGTTACTTGAAGTTTTAGATCCTGAACAAAACTTTGCCTTTAATGATAATTATCTAGAAGAACCTTTTGATTTAAGCAATGTTTTATTTATTGCGACCGCAAATCAAATTGAAAACATTCCTGGACCATTAAGAGACAGAATGGAAATGATTGAAGTTCCAAGTTATACCGAAATTGAAAAGGTTCATATTGCTACTGAGCATCTTGTTCCAAAACAAATGTTAAATAATGGACTAGAAAGTTATAAAGTTTTCTTCCAAGAAGATGCTTTATTATATATTATCCGTCGTTATACCCGTGAATCTGGTGTTCGTGAATTAGATCGTCGAATTGGTAGCTGCTGTCGTAAAATTGTCGTTGACATACTTTCAAGTGATGTTAAAGATAAAGAATACACAGTTACTATCGATTTAGTTAAAGAATACCTTGGAATGGAAAAATACGATGATAGTGAAAAAGAAAAAGAAGATCAAGTTGGTGTTGTCACTGGATTAGCATATACGCAATATGGTGGCGATATCCTTCCAATTGAAGTAACTCACTTTAAAGGTAAGGGTGGATTAGTTTTAACTGGTAGTTTAGGCGATGTTATGAAAGAATCTTCTTCTATTGCTTTAGACTATGTTCGAAGCAACGCCACTAAATATGGAATTGATCCAACAATCTTTATGAATGAAGATATTCATATTCATTTTCCTGAAGGTGCAGTACCAAAAGATGGACCTTCTGCAGGGGTTGCAATAACTTTAGCTATTATTTCTTCATTAACTGGAAGAAAGGTAAAATCAAGTGTGGCAATGACAGGAGAAGTTACATTAAGAGGTAAAGCTTTCCCTATTGGTGGGTTAAGAGAGAAATCGCTTGCGGCTTCTAGATCAGGAATATCTACGATCATCATTCCTCGTGATAATGAAAAGAACTTAGAAGAAATTCCTGTTGAAGTAAGAGAAAAACTTAATATTATTCTTATGGATACAGTCGATGATGCGATTGGAATCGCGTTAGGAAATTAATATGGATTTTCGAAAAGCAAAATTTATTAAATCAACTCCTTCTTATAAAGATGCACCAAATGATTCAAATGGTGAAATATTATTTATTGGTAGATCAAATGTTGGAAAGAGTTCATTAATAAATGCCTTATGTGATAATAGTTCCCTTGCTTTTACTTCATCAAAGCCAGGACATACAAGACTTTTAAATTATTATTTACTTGATGAAAATAAGTATCTTGTGGACGCTCCTGGGTATGGATATAGCTCTGCTGGCAAAAAACACACATTAGTGTTTGGACAAATGATGGAAGAATATTTTTCAAGTAATAAAAATTTAAAAGGTATAATATTTCTACTTGATTCAAGAAGAGTACCTAATGAAGAAGATATTGAATTAATAAATTACATAGAAGAATGTAATGTTCCATATATTATTGTGATGACAAAATGCGATAAATTAAATCAAAAAGAAACTGCTTTAATGAAAAAGAATTTAAAAATTTCTTTTGAAAATATTGAAGAACAACAAATATTTTTTGTATCAATAAAAAATAAAGTTTCTTTACAAAATATTCGTAATGTCATCCAAAATTTATTACATTAGTTTACAATTAACCATCGGAAGTTAATTTCGGTGGTTTTTTTGATACAAGAAAAATTTGTTTAAAATATAAAAGAATTTATTCTAAATAAAATTAGTTCTGTTTTTGTTTGTCTACTTTTACCCCCTTAGTGTCTACTTTATTAATAGTGCACTAGTCAACAAAAAGTAGACACAAATTAGAAAAAGGGGGCGAATTTTTCTT
>CAZZGL010000079.1:0-4523 GCA_964654155.1 uncultured Staphylococcaceae bacterium
TTTAAAAAAAGATGCATGTTCTGTGCACCTTTTTATTTTTGTAAATGTTTTTGTTCAAGACTAAGGATTATTTCAAGTTGAGGCAAATATACTTGACGAACAACTTGATATGACTTTAAGTCATCACCTTGCATCGTTTCTGAATATATAATATTAAATATCTTTTCTAATCTTAAAAAAGATTCATACATACATACAACACTCATATAAAAGAAAAACTCACGATTTGAATATATTAAAAGCGGTGAGGAATGCGCAATTTCACTTGACATTTCATAAAAAGAATTCTTTTCTGTTAGTCCTGCAACCATTTCAATACCATTTCTAAAATTAATTCTAAAATCTTTATTATCTAAAATATTAGGGACAGAATATAGCCAACCACATTCAATAAAGCGTTTCATATCTTTACTCTTTAAGCCATATTCTCTCATTTTAGATTTAATTTCTTCAAACACAGAGTCAGTTTCTTCTTTACTCTCAAGTGCATTTCTAAATGCTAATCCATATTTAATATGCTTAAGATATGAATCTATAACTGGTTTTCCATATTTAAATAAGATAATTGCGTTACATTCAGTTTCATGAAGAGTTCTCCATGTGGAAAATGCTTCAGTTTCAAATCCTGAAGATAATAAATTACATATACATTGACACATTCTAAGTCCTTTATGAATGATATCAATTAAAAGTGTTTGTTCAGGATCTTTTTGTTTAAATTTTTTTAAGGAATGAAGAATATAATTTATATATAATTTCATTGAAGTTATTGGAGGATAATAATAATCTCCTAAAGTTCCTTCATTATATTCAAAATGATCAATTGTAAAATATTTATCTATAACGATACTCGCTATTTTTTGACCATATACCTCATTTTCTTCTATTTTCTTTATATCTTCACTATTCATTCCTAAAGTTGAATAAACATGTTCACTAATTAAATACTTAATAATTGATAGAGGTTGAATTCTTCCAAGCGGATCCGCTTTTTGATTTTCAAAAACTTTAATCAAAGAAGTCATGACACTACTATAGATTCTATATAAGAATTCAGAAGAAATATTTGAAGGTGGATTAGTGGATGTATAAAGATTAGTAAATGTTTCTTTACTCAATAATAAATCATAATTATCACTCATTAATTAATACCTCCTCATATATAATATCTTTTTCTTTTGCAATATTCTTTAATTCTACTTTTAATTCATCACTTGCACTTGGAAATGCAATTAACTTTACCATTATCGGCGCATAAAATACATCATTAATAAGATTTTCTTTTTCAATAAGCAAAAAAGCTTTTCCACTTTCTTTTTGCATTAATAATCTTATTAAATCGGTAATATCATTACTTCCTTTATCAAAACAATCTTCTCCCACTGTTCGATAAAAATTAGGCATTAATGAATTATATCCAAGTCGATCTAATTTATTAAAATCATATACAACAATAAAAGGAGCATCTTTTTCAAGAGAATAACTTAATTCCAACATTCGATACTTTTCATTCCAAATTGATTCTCTTTCTTTATCCTCCACTTCAATTGGTGAAAATAATAACACATCATCAATTAAAGCTTCGATAAGAGGATAATGTATTCTTCCTTTACTATCTAAAGATGTATCAATATTACCCTTCATAAAAAACATACCATTAATCCAATTTTGTTTTAATGATAAAGCTTTATATACATCTTCATCATTATCACTATATAACAATTCCATATTTAATAAATCTTGATTCATCATATCATCTTCTTTCAAAAAATATAGATTAATTTTATCATAAACAAAATTAAAATAATATATTAAGCAATGAATTAAAGTATCCAAAACCGCCTAACTTTATTAACTTAAATCACAAAGAAAAAAAACATAAATACAATATTATTGTTAGGAGGACTAATCAATGAGCAAATATCTTGAATTTAATAATATTTGTAAAACATATTATAGCGATAGTGGCGTAATAGATGTTTTAAAAGATATTACATTTTCATTAGAAAAAGATGAAATAATCGCTATTGTTGGACCTTCTGGATGTGGTAAATCCACAATATTAAATCTCATAAGTAACTTAATTAAGCCTAGCTCAGGTTCAATAAACATCTATAAACAAATCGGTTATATGTTTCAACAAGATCTACTCTTTTCTTGGAGAACTGTTATAGACAATGTAACTTTAGGTTTAGAGATAACTCATACAAAAACCAAAGACAATATTCTTTATGTTGAAAACTTACTTTCTAAATATCAATTAGAACCATTTAAAAATCACTATCCTAATGAATTATCAGGTGGCATGCAAAAACGGGTATCTTTAATAAGAACCTTAGCATTAAAACCAGATATTCTTTTATTAGATGAACCATTTTCAGGACTTGATTATCAAACAAAATTAATTGTCATTGAAGATATATATAAGATAATCAAAGAAGAAAAGAAATCAGCCTTGATTGTCACTCATGATATCGGTGAAGCTATTGCCTTTGCTAATAAAGTAATAGTTTTAAGCAAGCGTCCTTCATATATTAAAAAAATAATTACCATAGATTTAAAATTAGACAATAAAACACCTCTTTTAGCCTACAAATCTCCACTATATTCCTATTATTTTGACTTAATTTATGAGGAGCTGGAACATGAAAAAACATGATGAAGAAAATAAATATATCTTTAATAAAAGAAAACAAAAAGTAATAATTATATTTGCTCAAATTGCATTATTAATACTATTTATTGGATTATGGGAAATACTTGCAAATTTAGGTGTTATCAATACTTTTCTTGTTTCTAAACCATCGGCAATTTTTAAATTGTTGGATACATATATAAAAACAAAAGAGATATTCATTCATATAAAAGTATCATTAATAGAAACATTATTAGGATTAATAATTGGTACAGTATTAGGACTTTTTATTGGAATTATCTTATGGTGGTTTCCTTATGTATATAAAGTATTAGATCCTTTTTTAATCGTTTTAAACGCTTTACCAAAAACCGCACTTGCGCCGATACTGATTATTTGGGCAGGAACAGGTATCAAAGGGATTGTTGTTGTTGCTATTTCATTATCATTAGTTGTAACAGTTTTATCTTCTTATCAATACTTTATAAATGTTGATCCTAATCAAATTAAAATGATGAAAACTTTTAAAGCGACAAAGTTTCAAATCTTAACAAAGCTTGTATTACCTTCTAATATCGCAAATATTATCAACATTATTAAAATAAACATTGGTATGTCATGGGTTGGTGTTATCGTTGGTGAGTTTTTAGTTTCTAGAGAAGGTATTGGTTATTTAGTTGTATATGGTGGTCAAGTATTTAAATTAGATTTAGTGATGATGGGAGTATTTGTTCTAGGTGTATTAGCGTTACTTATGTACTTATTATTAAACTTTATCGAAAAGTATTATCGAACTTATCGATATACAAAAAGGAGAAAAAAATGAAAAAGTATTTTTATTTATTCATTGTCTTATGTATAAGCATTTTATCATCAATTTCATCTTGTTCTAAAAATGATGAATACACAAATATTACAATCGCAGAAGTTACTCATTCTTTATTTTATGCCCCTCAATATATTGCTTTAAATAATGGATATTTTGAAGAAGAAGGTCTTAAAGTTAAAGTTATTACTACTCCTGGTGCTGATAAGACTATGGCGGCTTTATTATCTAAAGAAGCTCAAATAGGATTAATGGGTCCAGAAGCTAGTATTTATGTTTATAACGGAGGAGAAAGTAACTATGCCATCAACTTTGCTCAGTTAACTCATAAAGATGGAAGTTTCCTTTTAGCAAGAGAAGAAAATCCTTCTTTTAAATGGACTGACTTAAAAGGGAAAACTATTATTGGAGGTCGTAAAGGTGGAATGCCAGAAATGACTTTAGAATATGTTCTTAAAAAAGCCGGTTTACAAATTGGACAAAATGATGAAAATGCTGAAGTTAATATCAGAACCGATGTAAACTTCGATGTTATGGCGGGTGTGTTTACAGCTGGACAAAGTGATTATGTAACTCTATTTGAACCTTCAGCAAGTCAAGTTGAAAGAAATGGCATTGGTCATATTGTTGCATCAATTGGTGAATCTTCTGGAGAAGTACCATATACCTGCTACTGCGCGACTAAAAAATATCTAGAACAAAATGAAAACATATTAGTTTCGTTTAACAATGCTATAAAGAAAGGTATTCAATATTTATTAAATAGTGAAATGAATGATATTGTTAAATCATTAAAACCAAGCTTTACTTCAAGTGATGAAATAGAAATAACTAATGTTATAAATAACTATTTATCAATTGATGTTTGGAATGAAGATTTAAAATTAAAAGAAGAAAGTTATAATCGTCTAATGGAAATTATGATTATGGCGGGTGAATTAACTTCTTCAACAAGTTTATATGATAAAATAGTTAATAATTTAATCGAGTAGGAGGCTAATCATTAGTTGATTAGCCGACCTCTCACACCACCGTGCGTACCGTTCGGTACACGGCGGTTCA
>CAZZGL010000080.1:0-4491 GCA_964654155.1 uncultured Staphylococcaceae bacterium
TTTTTTTGATGTTTTTGCCTCTTTATTGTTGCATTTACTTTTTCAATTAACGTATCAAAATTAATAATAAGTATTTATTATTAAAATTAAATCAATACAGTATATGGATAAATTGATAATTTAGGATTTAAACAGTTAACGAAAAAATTTTTATTTTTTTATTTTCACTACTAAATGAAAAAAATCCATAGTATAATACTTAAAAGAAACGGAGGGTTGTTTATGAATAATGAAAATGAAAAAATAAATAACAATATAGACTTTGAATCTTTATGGAGACATCTAATATTTTTATTTATCGGAAGCTTTGGACTATCATTAATAGCAACTTTTATTCAACCAATTATTAATTCAATTTTAGGGGCGGACCCTTCTGATGTTGCAAAAATAGGTGGAAGTATCGCTCTTAACTTAGGTGCTTATGTACTTACAGGTTTAGTCTTGGTTTTACTTACCTACAATAGAGGGTTAAAAGACTTAATTAAACAATTTAAAAATAAATCCGCATTAATTGATGGAGTTGCATATGGATTTTTATTATTAAGTGCCTCTTCTGCACTAGGAATAATTATCAATGCATTACGTGGAGATGTTGGAAATGTTAACGCAAATGAAACAACAATTCGTTTAATGATTCAATACTATCCTTTCCCACTTTTTATAATGTCAGGAATCCTTGCTCCTATATTTGAAGAATTAACTTATCGATATGGATTATTTGGCTCTATAAACAAGAAAAACCGTTGGGTTGCATATGCTGTATCCGCTTTAGTATTCGGATTAATTCACTTTGATAGCACCGCTAAAGGTGCAGAATTAATTAACGAACTTTGGAATTTACCTTCATATGTACTTTCTGGAGTAATTCTAGCAAGAGCGTATGAAAAACATGAATGTATTTCAACATCAATTGTAGCGCATTCCATAAACAATATCTTTGCATTTCTTGTTACACTAATTCAATATTAAAGGATATTAATTATGGATTTTGAAATTAAATGGCTTTCTTACTTTTTTTCTTCTAATTTTATTGAAGCGATTTTTTCTGAAAAAGAGAATAAAAAAAGCAGTTCTGCCACAAAAATAGTTATAAAAATTATTAAAGAGAATGTTTATCAGTTATCTTTTATGTTCGATAAAAAAGTTAAACATGAAAATGTAAATACAAATAAACTATGTTCTCGTCTACAAGAGATAATTAAAGATTATCGACAATTTTTAATAAGATTAACCAATAAAGAGTATCACATTATTAAAAGAGGAAATAAGTTTAAAATCATTGATAAAGATGTTTATATTACAAAAAATAACACATTAACCCATGATCGTGATAAACAATACATTTTAAAACCATTAATGAAATTAGATTTTCTTGTTGCTCAAGGTGTTATGACTAATGACTATCAAGTCAAAGCCAATATGCAACATAAATTTAGACAAATTAATAGATTTCTAGAATTTATTCGCGATATTGAAAATGAATTACCAACTGATCGACCTATCGAAATAGTTGATTTTGGATGTGGAAAATCATACTTAACCTTTGCAATATACTATTATTTTGTTCATATTCTAAAAAGAAAGGTTCATATTTTCGGCTTAGATTTAAAAGATGAAGTAATAGACAATTGTAATAAACTAAAAGATGACTTAGGTTATAGTGATTTAATGTTTAAAAAAGGCGATATTGCCGATTATAATAGCGATAAACCAATCGATTTATTAGTTACACTACATGCATGTGATACCGCAACAGATTATGCTTTATATCATGGAATCCGATTAAAAACCAAAGTTATATTAAGCGTCCCATGTTGTCAACACGAGTTACATTTTCAAATGCACGATACACCTCTAGATAGCATTTTTAAATTTGGAATTATTCAAGAAAGAACCGCCGCCTTACTTACAGATGGTCTAAGAGCGTTGCTTCTTGAATCTTGTGGATATAAAACCCAAATATTAGAATTTATCGATTTAGAACATACACCTAAGAATTTATTGATACGAGCTGTATTAACAAATAAAACTAAAAATAAATGGTCAGAAGTCGAAGATTTAATTAAAAATTATCATATAAATCCTACTTTATACAAATTATTAAAGGATGAAAGAAATGACTAAAAGAATATCTTTAAATGCTTTCCATTTAAAATTGCTAGCCATTATCTTTATGACAATTGATCATTTAGGTGCATTTATATTTTCTAATTATAAAGGACTAGAAGACTTTACTTTATTTTTACGAATTATTGGTAGACTATCACTACCATTATTTGCTTTTTTACTTGTTGAAAGTATTTTTCATACAAGAAATGTATTTAAGTATTTATTAAGACTATTTATATCCGCAGTATCTATAAGTTTAGTTCTTTTATTAATAAACAAATCTTATATTGAAAATATATTTATTGATTTATTTTTAGGTGCATCATTAATTGCTACACTTAATTTACCTAAATATAAAAAATTCTATTCATTAATTCCTTTTATTGCAATTATTTTACTATTAGTATTTTTTGATAAAATTCCCGTTTGCTTAAGTATATCATATCACTTCTATAGTATTTCATTGATACTTGGATTTTACCTATCTTCACTATTAGGAAAAAAATATCATTGCTATTTAACTAAAGTTTCTGGAACAGAAGAAACTAATTTTGAAGAAATTGTTTCAACAAGAAAGATCCAAAATTATTTTGCTCTATTATTTTTAATCGCTTTTAATTTATTATGTTGGGCTCTAAACTATTTTATAGGTGGTTTAAATTACTTAATTGGAACCGTTAGTATCCAAGTTTATTCAATATTTACAGGTTTTATTATCTTATTTTATAACGGAAATAAAGGTTATAGTGCATTATGGTGGAAATATGGATGTTATTTATATTATCCTTTACATATAGCCATAATATATATGGTCTACTTAATTTTATAGAAAGGGAAATCAAAAATGATTAAACACATTAACACAGAAAAAGAATTTGATGAAATTATTAAAACTGGGAGCGTAGTTGTCGACTTTTATGCTTCTTGGTGTGCACCATGCCGTGCATTATCACCAATATTAGAAGATATCGATAATGAACTAAAAGACATCTTAATTGTTAAAGTTGATATTGATGAGATTTCAATATTAGCAAGCAAATATTCAGTTATGTCAATTCCTACTTTATTATTTTTTAAAGATGGTTCATTAACTCATGAACAAATTGGACTATTACCTCCAAATCAATTATTAGCATTATTTAAAGCTCATTTTCAAAATTAATAACATAAATTAACTAATGCATTTTTAGACTAATCAATTTTCTCCAGATAATAATAAAAAAATATTTTCTGGAGAAATTTTTTTAAAAATTACTATTTAACAAATAATAGAAAGATTAAAACTTATGCAAATAAATTTATAGATAGATTTTAAATATTGATTCTACTATTAATGTATCGAGTTATTCAAAAGTAAACTACAAGCCAATTTACAAAGTATATAAATATTATCAAGTTTTTAAAATTAACTCTTGATATTTTCATTAAATATGATATTATTTAAAGGCGCACAGATGGATCTGTGGTGTAGCGGTTAACATGTCTCCCTGTCACGGAGAAGACCGCGGGTTCGATTCCCGTCAGATCCGCCATCACGCAGGTGTAGTTCAATGGTAGAACTTTAGCCTTCCAAGCTAACTACGCGGGTTCGATTCCCGTCACCTGCTCCAGTTTGCCTTAAATGTCCGATTCTATCGGACTTTTTTTAATCTGAGATGTGACAAAACAAACGCAAAAAAGTTTGAACTCATGCATAGCAAGCGTCAAAAATACCGATAGAAAAACTAAAGTTTGATTTTTCAAGGTAAAAGCTTTGTAAGTGTCAAAGTTTCCCAGGATGGACAAAGAAGTTTGAATCTTGAATAATAAACCAGGGGTTCAAATATGGAATGTAATAAGTATTTAGAAGAATTTAAAGTAGTTCTGTATATCAAATTTATATGTAAAATATTTAACATTAAAAGAAATTATAATTCTTATAAAGTAATTTTTTTAAATATTAATTATTAATCTTCTAATTATTTTATTGAAATCCACTAGGAAGATTCAAACCCGCATTTATTATTTATCTTAATGACTCTAGTATAATCCCTTCACTATACAATATTTGTAAATAATGGTATTGCCATAACATCACACAATCTAAGTAAAGCAAAAACATCTACCTCATGAGGTTGCGCAGTTAATGGATCTCTTAAAAAGATAATCATTTAAACTTTTTGCTTATCATATGCTATTAAAGATATTTTCAAAACAATCTTTATTTTTGAATATTAATTCATAGTTTTTTATAATAGAATCATTTTAGAGAAGATTATCAACCCTCTTGCTAAAAAATCTTTAAAATAAAAACTCCCTTAACACTACTAAATCTCCAAAATGGTTTATTTTTTGCCTTTTCGTGCAAATTTCAATCATAAAAGTTTGCCCTTTCGTGAAAAT
>CAZZGL010000081.1:0-4399 GCA_964654155.1 uncultured Staphylococcaceae bacterium
GACATCGTATTCCAGCATACTATCATAAAGTCACAGGAGAAGTAATCGTTAGTGAAGTACCACCTAAAGATATTGAAAACTATATTCAAGATGAAGATGTTCTTGATACCTGGTTTTCTAGTGCTTTATGGCCGTTTTCTACATTAGGATGGCCTAATGAAACTGAGGATTTACAAAAATATTTCCCAATTGATGTAATGGTTACAGCTTATGATATTATTTTCTTCTGGGTTAGTAGAATGATTTTCCAATCGCTTGAATTTACCTCAAAAGCGCCATTTAAGGATTGTTTAATTCATGGTTTAATTCGTGATCCAGAAGGAAGAAAAATGTCTAAATCACTTGGTAATGGCGTCGATCCAATTAAAGTTATCGAAGATTATGGTGCGGATGCTTTAAGATATTTTATTACCACAAATTCCACACCAGGACTTGATTCTCGTTATAGTGATGAAAAATTACAAGCAGCTTCAAATTATTTAAATAAGATTTGGAATGCTGCGCGTTATATATTGTTAAACCTACCAGAAGACTTTAAAGAAGAAAAATTAGATTTTGATTCTTTAAATTCATTAGATCAATTTATTTTATCTAAATTAGAAATAACGATATCTAATGTTAAAGCTAATATGGATAAATATGAATTAGCCAATGCTTCGACACATTTATATAACTTTGTTTATGATGATTTCTGTTCATGGTATTTAGAAATGTCAAAAGTTACATTACAAAGTGGCAATCAAGAAGCAATTGCTAAAACATACCAAGTATTATATAAATGTTTAAAAGGTATTTTAATGATGATTTATCCTTATACCCCTTTCTTTGCAGAGGAGATATATCTAAATTTACCACAACACTTAGATTCAATCATGCTTGAATCTTATCCTGAATATGAAGAAAGCTTAATTTCCAAAACTGCGATAAATGAAGTTGAAACATTAATTTCTTTAATAAAAGATGTTAGAAGTTATAAAGTTGATCATCAACTTGCACCTAACGCTAGCATTAAGATGCATATTTTGGATAAGAATAACGCTTTTAATAAGTACATTCCTTATATTGAAAGATTTACATTTGCGAAAGAAATCATTTTTGAAAAACAAGAACTAACGAATAATCAAGCAACAATATTTGTTTATAATGACCTTGAAGTCGCTCTTATTGATGATACAAATGTTGAAGAATTATTAGCAAAATTAGATGAAGAGATAAAAATGCTTGAATGCGAAGTGGCTCGTTCTAATAAAATGCTTTCAAACCCTGGATTTTTAGCAAAAGCGCCTGAACAAAAGATTAATTTAGAAAAAGAGAAATTACAAAAGTATCTTGATCGTTTAAATGCATGTTTGCAAAAAAAAGAAGCTTTAATTAAATAAAATTTTAGGAATTTTTAAATTTCCCTTCTAATAATAAGTAGGAGGGATTTTTTTATGGAACCAAGAGAATTAACATTTTATGAAATGTCTTCTCTAGATGGTGGAGAAGCGATAACATTAACCGCTATTTTAGCGGTAATGGCAGTTGCTATCGTTGCAGTTGTTTGTTATCGTCTTTTTATGTCTAAAGAAGGCTCAGTGACTCTTCCAGGTGGATATAAGTTCAGTTGGGATTAATGAGAATTAAAGATCTCGATGAAAATCTTAGGCCAAGAGAAAAAGCGAAAAGATATGGTATTGAAACCCTTGATACTTGTGAAATTATTGCTTTAATAATTGGAAGTGGGGTAAAAGGACATTCCGCAATTGACATAGGAAGGACGCTATTATCAAAACATGATTTATCAACTTTTGTAAAACTTGATTATTATGCTTTAAAAAATGAAAGAGGATTTAAAGATCCAACAATATGGCGATTTTTAGGAGCATTAGAACTATTTAAAAGGATAAATAAAGCGAATATAAGTATTACCACTAAAATAGATTCAATGATGCAAGTAATTGAGATATACAACAACGAACTATCAATTTTAGATCATGAAGTTGTTGTAATAGTAATGCTAAATAATCTTAATCGAGTCATAAAAGAAGAAATCATTTCTAAAGGTAATAGCGGAGATACATCTTTTTCGCCAGTCGATTTATTTAAATGTCTTTTAAAAGAAGGAACAAGAAAATTCTATTTATTACATAATCATCCAGGAGGTAATAAAAATCCAAGTACAAATGATATTTATTACACTCTTGAATTAATAAAACTTTGCAATAATGTTGGTATAAAATTAATCGATCATATAATCATTTCCCAATATAATTATTTTTCTTTTAAAGAAAACAACTTAATGTGAGTTTTTTCGACATTTAATTAGTTTATATTAATGTCGGTGATAGAAAATGGAACAACTTATTCTTAATTTAAAAGATGATAGCGATGAAAGTCTAAGATTAGTAAAAGAACAACTAGAAGAGTGCTGCTTTAGTAAAAAAAGAGTGGAAATCACTTTAGATTGTAGTTTTATACCAACCCCAATCTTTATGTATAAGATGTTCACTCTTTTTTTTGATTATCAAATTGCCTTTTTAAAAAAAGTTCAATTTCAAAAAGAAGAACAAATGGAAATATTGGAAATAACTCTTCGTAACGGCGAACAATTAGAAATTAATAATCCAACAATTATTATTGGCGATGTGCATAAAGAAGCAGTATTACATGTCCACAATCTTTTATTTGTTTCTGGAAATGTGGAAGGAACTGTGTGCTTATATAAAACAAGAGGGGCAATTTTTGGAGAAAATTTTATATCGGCAAAACTAGTATTTGAAAATGATGTTATTAAGATTTTAGATGGAAAGAAATTATATTTTGATAATTTAAAAGGAGGCAATATTTTATGGCGCGTTCTATCGTTATAACAAGTGGTAAAGGTGGAGTAGGAAAATCGACAATCACAGCATTACTAGGAAAAAAATTAGCTAAATTAGGAAAAAAAGTAGTTTTAATTGATGCTGATTTAGGTTTGAAAAATTTAGATGTAATTTTAAATGTTGAAAATAGAGTTATCTATGATTTAGAAGATGTTATAAAAGGTAGAACATCATTAAATAAAGCTCTAATTCAAGATAAAGAGTTTAATAATTTATTTTTACTTCCGGCATCGCTAAGGATCGATATATTAAAATTTAATCAAGAACATTTCAAAATGATTATAAATGAATTAAATAAAGATTTTGACTATATTTTAATTGATAGCCCTGCTGGAATAGAAAAGGGCTTCTATAATGCGATTAAAGGGGCTTCTGAAGCAATCGTTGTAACTACATTAGATAAATCTTCAATAAAAGATGCTGACAAAGTAATTGGAATATTAAAAGGTGAACAATTTATTAATGTAAAACTCATTATTAATAAAATAAGTAAAAAAGGAATAAAAAATAGTTTTGATTTGGATGTAAATGACGTTTTAAGAGTTTTAGGAATACCACTTTTAGGATATCTTTACGAAGAAGCTAACATTCGAAAAATTCAAAATTATGGTGAAAGTATTAAATTAACTAATGAGGATAATATATTAAAAATTGCGTTAAGGATAAGTGGCGAAACATATCAAAGTAACAATGAAAGTTTTTTCTCAAAATTAATAAAAAAAGTAAAATCTTCATAATATTTAAAGGGTGATTAACAATGGATGATGTTGAAACGATTAAAAGAAGAATTGAAAATCCGATTAATAAAAAAAGTTCATTATTTAAAATTATGATCACTATTTTATTAATAACTGCTTTAGGAATTGGTTTTCTTATTTATGCAAGAAGTGATCCAAATGCAACTTTATTAAATAATCTTTTTGGATTAAATATTAATTTTAAACAATTAAACGAAAATGTCGATAATGCCTTGGAACGAATGTTTAATTTTAATGTTATTGATAATGAAGATGATGCACCAGTAAGCGGTAATATTAATTATATAAATCTAGGTGATGATTTATATAAATCTGATGATCAACAAGTTAAAATGCTAAAAAAAGGTTTAATTTCTCATATTGAAAAAGATGATAATTCATATTTTGTAGTTGTATCTTATAAAGATAATATTAAAGCATCATATTTTTTCTTATATGATTTAACTATTAAAAAAGGTGATGAATTAAATAAAGGTGATCCAATAGCGAGTTATGAAAATAGTTTTAAAGTCATTTTTTCAAAAAATAATAAGAAAATAAGTTATGAAGAAGTTTTTAATTAATTTTTATATTAGTCCTTTAACCGTGATTTATATTGGATTATCACTAGTTTTAGGACATTTTTATTATTTATTTATCCATCTATTTGTGGCATTAATTCATGAATTATTTCATGTTCTAGCGGCTATTATATTAAAAATAAAAGTCGATGAAATTGAAATGTTGCCATTTGGTTTCTATGCTTCAATTGACAATTTAGAATCTTATAATCCACTT
>CAZZGL010000082.1:0-4379 GCA_964654155.1 uncultured Staphylococcaceae bacterium
CTTCACCATTCTTTTCATTAATAAACTTAAATGCTCCATATCCTGTATGGATTATACCAGTTTCTGAATCAATATATGAAGTTAAAGTACCATCTTTTGATTCAAATCCGGTTGTATTTCTTAATTCTCCATCTATATTATCAAACAACAATGAATGATCCTCATATACGGATGTTGTTTTTATAATATATTTATCATCCTTAATTTCGCCACCATTAACCAATAATAGCGTTTCAAAATTTTCTTGATACAATTTGACAATGTCCGCTATTTTAATTCTAGTAAAATAATCATTTCCAACCACAAATGGAGGATATCCGCTATCACGATCATTAAAATAAATACCTTCTCCATCATACCAAATCATTTCATTTAATTTGTTATATTCTTCATTTTCCTCTTTAAAGCCATGTAAAATGCCCATTACTCCACAACATATCGCGGCAGTACAGTCACCATCATATCCCATAATTGATGAATATTTACAAGTATCTAAATAACTATTTTTTCCATATAACCATGATAAAATTGCAAAACCTCCATTAATATTAGGATCTGTTTGAATATTATCAATTCGATATAAATTTCTTCTTTGTTCTTCTAGCTTTTTAGCGGCTGTTGCATAATCATTTGGATATTCATTATACAATTCAACAGCTTTATAATAAATTTGATATGGATATGATCCTTTTGGTAAAACTGGTAAGGCTTTTTCCATAACATCAACAATATCATCTTCAAAATATGCTAGCGAATACATTGCAGCATAATATTTTGCCCAAATAATTGAATCAAAATACCCTACATTAGAAGCAAATGTATCAACTAGTCTAGTAGCTAAATTAGGCATACCTGGTGCATTCATACCAAGCGTTTCATTTTCAATATAAGCCTCAGTACACCATCCATATCTATTTCCTGATTCTATTGTACCTGTAAATGGTGCTAATAAATCATGACCAGATATAAGTGCCATCGCATCATATCCGCCACCCCAATCAGATATTTGATAATGCTTCCATGCCTCTTTAACTGCATAAGAAGTATATCCATATTCTTTTAAAATCGTTTGATTAAATATATCAATATGATAATCATCATCGCTCCAAACTTCATATCGTCCAGTGTTTTCATTGACTTTTAAGCGATCATATTTATTGTTTCCTGAAGCATAGCTTCCTGGATAATAATGAGTATAATTACCAGCATATGGTCCATTTAAAAATTCAAACCATGATTCTGGCATTCCAATATAAGGTTCAGATCCATAATAAACAAATTCATAGCCACTTAAAAATCCTGCAAATTGACCTAATAAACCCGCTAATGTTTTGTTATAATACTCATCTTTAGAAATCTCTTTAATTTGTGTTTCAACTTTTTCATAAAAAGATTTTGATGAAGAAGAACCACAGCCACTTAAAATAGTAGCAAACGATAGAAGACCGATAAAAAACTTCTTATTCATTATAATTTTCCTTCCATACCAAGACGCATGCTCTCATCCATATAATCAACAAATTCTGTACTTGTCATCTCTCCACCAATCCAAACAGCCATTTTTTGATTAATTCTTTGATCAACAATATTGTAATATGTTGAATATGGAACATTAACACCTTTCAAAGCACCATTTTTAATAACATCAACATCATTAGCAAACTTAGAGGTTGATAATGTATCAAGATAAGTGTCAATACATGAATCAACAACAGGTATTCCACCAACTTGCATCTTACTTAAAGCAGTAATAGCTTCAACTGACATTAATGCTTTTAAAGCTTTATCATCAGCTTCTGGATTACTAGAAGTGCGTGCGCTCCAGAAACGATCAGCAAATGTTGTACTATAAGAAGTATATTGCTTTGATTTGACCGGAATTGCCGCAATACCGATTTCATAATCTTCTGTATATTCATTAATTGAATGTAATTGCCACACACCATCAATCATCATTGCTATATTTCCTGATAAAAAGCGGTCAATTGCGCTTGCAGTCGCAGTATCTGAGGTTGTTGGCATTGATTTATCAACTTTAAGCATTTGATCAAACCATTCATAGACATCATAAAATGGTTGAGTTTTAATAGCGGAATTTCCATTTTCATCAAAAATATTGTATCCGCCACTATTTTTAGAATACATGCCAGCATAAGCCAAATATGGTCCTGCTGATAATCCAAATCTTCTTGTATTTGTATCTCCATATGACAATTTTTTAGCTGCGTCTTTTATTTCATCAAAAGTTGATGCATTATCCCAATCACCACTTGGATAAGCTAGATTAGTTAATGATGGATTTTCATTAAGAATGTGTTCAACTCTATCTTTCGTATATTTAGTTTCAGCAACAATTTCATCAATTGATTTATTATCTTTTTTCATATCTATAATTTTATTATATTGATCAAAAAGAGTTTTATTATAATAAAGTACCATATGTTGTGTGCCAGATGGTAAGCCATAGTACTTATCTCCATTTTTAGCAACACCATCAAAAGCACTTGCGTTATAAATAGCTTTTCCATTTTCATCCTTCTTATTGAGTAATTCGGTAACAATACTAGTTACATCCCGTAATTGATTTTTGTTCATCATTAAAGGAATATGAGATTCAGCAATACGGCCAATAGTTCCTCCAATCCTACCAAGCATATTGGTAGTAATTTTAGTATAGTATTCATCCCAGCTATCTGTTTTAATAATTTCAGGTTCAATAACAACCTTTTCACCTTGTGCTTTTAACAATTCATTTGCCGCTTCAATTTGAGCAAGCCAACCAGGATTTTCATTCGTACTATTCATAATTGACATTTTGACAATTATATTACCATCACTATCAACTTTGTTATTACTACCTCCACATGAAGATAAAGCAGCACATGTTGGAATTAATAAACCTAGATAAAATAATTTATTTAATTTTTTCATAATTTCCTCCTATTTAATGCCAGTCGTGGCAATTCCTTGTACAAAATATTTTTGACATTTCAAATAAACAATAGCGATAGGAACAACACTTAATGTTGTTGCCGCCATAATTCTACCCCATTCAACACCAGTCATATGAGTTTCTTTTAATCCCGCTATAAGTAACGGAATAGTAATATTTTCTGGACTATTTAAATAAATAAGTTGTCCAAAATAATTATTCCAACTTCCAATAAATGTAAACAAACCTAAAGTAATAAGCGCTGGTTTCAAAAGCGGAAGAATTATTGATGTATATTTTCTAAAAAAACCACATCCATCTACTTCAGCAGCCTCCAATAACTCATTTGGAATTGAAACAATGAATGATCTTAACATAAATACTCCATAAGTATTAATCATAACTCCTGGTATTATAAGTGGTAAAAATGTATCAATCCAATGAAGTTGTGAAAAAATAACAAAAAGTGGAAGCATGGTAACTTGGCCTGGGATCATTAAAGTAGCAATAAATAATGCATAAAGTGGTTTATTACCTTTAAATTTTAATTTTGCAAATGCAAATGCTGCTAAAGAAGAAGTAAATAATGTCCCTATTGTCGAACAAACTGCAATAAAGATAGAATTAAGATACGCTCGCCAAATAATACCATCTTCATAAGCAAATACTGCAGCATACGATTTTAATGTTAAATCAAAAGTAAAAATATCCACTGGAACTTTAAATATATCCATCGGTTGCTTAAATGAATTCAATATCATCCAATAAAATGGAAAGATACATAAAATCGAAGCAATCATTAAGATTATTGTAATTACAATAATTGTTAATGTATTTTTAGTTTTCTTTCTCACTATTCATACACCAACCTTTTCTTAACTTTAAATTGAATTAAAGTAACTATTCCTACTAAGCCAAACAACACCCAACTAGCTGCAGCAGCGCGTCCCATATCAAATTGATTAAATGCATAGAAATAGATATACATTGATAATGTATATGTTGAGTAATCCGGTCCACCTTGAGTCATAATATAGACCTCATTAAACATATTAAATATATCAATAAATAACATGACACTAACAAAGAACATAACTGAAGAAAGCATTGGGATGGTAATGTTTTTAATTTTCACCCATGGTGAAGCTCCATCAATTTCTGCAGCTTCATACAATTCTTCTGGAATATTCTTTAATCCTGCATCAAAAATAATATAGTAATAGCCTACTTTAAGCCAAATACCCACCAAGGAGACAGCAAAACGAGCCCATTTTGTATCCACTAACCATGCAGGTGGTTCTTTAACTCCAAAAAAGCCTAAAATAGTGTTTAAGATACCTCCATTTGGCTGATAAATAAACGACCATACCATAGCAATAGCCACGGTTGAAGTTACCATTGGTAAAAATAACGCACCTCTATAAAATTTCATAAAAGGTAATTTCCG
>CAZZGL010000083.1:0-4369 GCA_964654155.1 uncultured Staphylococcaceae bacterium
TTTTTATTTTTCATGTTCTTTAATTATATTAATTAAAGTGGTACAATAACAGCGTATGCGAAAAACGGAGGTTGTATATTTATGAATATTAATAAAATTGGAGTTTTAACATCAGGAGGAGATGCACCAGGAATGAATGCTGCTGTTCGTGCAGTTATTCGTGCCGGTCTTTCTGAAGGGAAAGAAATGTATGTTGTTTATGATGGATACAAAGGATTAATTGACGACAATATTCAAAAGGTTGATCGTTCTTTTGTAAGCGAAATAATCACAAGAGGCGGAACTATTATCCATTCTGCTCGTCTTCCAGAATTTAAAGAAGAAAAAGTAAGAAAAATCGCAGTCGATAATCTTAAAAAAAGAGGTATTGATGCATTAGTTGTTATTGGTGGAGATGGCACATATATGGGTGCTAAAGGATTAACTGAAATGGGAATTAATTGTATAGCAATCCCAGGAACAATTGATAACGATATTGCTTCAACCGATTACACAATTGGATTTGATACTTGCTTAAATACCATTTGTGATGCTGTTTCAAAATTAAGAGACACATCTTTTTCTCACCATCGTTGCTCAGTAATTGAAGTTATGGGTAGATATTGTGGGGATTTAGCTATTTATGCAGGAATCGCATGTGGCGCTGATTTAATTATTTCAAGTGACTATAAATTAACAGTTGATGAAATAGCTTCCCAAATCAAAAAGATGCACGAAAATGGTCGTAGCCATATTATTGTTATTGTCACAGAAAAAATATTTGATGTTAACGCTCTTGCAGATGAAATTCAAAATAAAGCTGGAATTGAAGCAAAAGCAGAAGTTTTAGGAAGAATTCAACGTGGTGGTTCTCCTTCAGCACGCGATCGTGTTTTAGCCGCTCAACTTGCTACATATGCTGTTGAATTATTGGCTGCCGGAAAAGGCGGACGCTGTGTTGGTTTAAGAGGCGATAATATTGTTGACTATGATATTATGGAAGCTTTATCTATGAAACGTACTAAACATGATGATTTAATTCATGTTATTGAAAAATTAAGATAATTTAGGAGAATCAAACATGATGCTCAACATTTCAAAAAATACAAAAATTGTCTGTACTATTGGTCCAGCAACAGATAATTATGAAATGCTTATTAAGCTTATTGATGCTGGAATGAATGTCATGAGAGTTAATTTTTCTCATGGAAGTTATGAAGAACATTATAAAAAAGTATTATTAGCCAGACAAATCGAAAAAGAAAAAGGAATCTTAATTCCTATCATGCTTGATACTAAAGGTCCTGAAATTAGAACTCATTTATTCGAAGGTGGAAGCGCTAAAATCGTTAAAGGTTCTATTGTTAAAGTAATATGTGGTAAGGAAGTTATGGGTACAGCTGATTGCTTTTCATTAACATATGAAGGACTTTATAACGATGTTAAAATCGGTGATTATTTACGCTTAGATGATGGTAATTTAGATTTAGAAATTATCGATAAAATCGAAAATAAAACTTTAGTTACAAAAGCACTGAATTCAAATATATTAGCAAATAGACGCGGTGTTAATGTTCCTTACATTAAACTCACAATGCCTTTTATTTCTGAGCGTGATCGCAATGATATTATTTTTGGTTGTGAACACGACTTCGATATGATTGCCGCTTCATTTACAAGAACTGCTCAAGATATTATCGATGTTCGAAAAATATGTCTTGAACATGGTCGCACAAATATGCAAATAATTGCTAAAATTGAAAATCCTGAAGGTGTCGATAATATCGACGAAATTATCGCTGTCTCCGATGGCATTATGGTTGCTCGTGGTGATTTAGGTGTTGAAATCCCTGCTGAAGAAGTACCAGTAATTCAGCAACAAATTATAGATAAATGTCGCATTGCTGGTAAACCAGTAATTACAGCAACACAAATGCTTGATTCAATGAAACATTATCCTCGTCCAACTAGAGCCGAAGTTAGTGATGTTGCAAACGCCGTAATTAATGGCACTGATGCAGTAATGTTATCTGCAGAATCCGCTTCTGGAGAATACCCAATCGAAGCAACTTCAATGCAAGCGAAAATATCATCGACAATGGAAAAATATCTCGATTACGAAAAATTAGCGCATGAAGCTTACGATACATCCGAAAAAAACAATAACGATGCTATTTCTAACTCAGTTGCTAATACCGCTCTTTTGATAGGTGCTAAACTTATTGTTTGTTTTTCCGAAACAGGTACAACTTTTAAACGTATTTCTAAAGCTAGACCTATTTGCCCTATTCTTTCTTTTTCAAATAAAAGAGATGTTTGCTTAAGCTCTGGATTATATTGGGGCGTTCAATCCATTTATATTCCATCAATTCCACAATTTATTGAAGAAATGGAAGCTCTTGCATTAATTAAGGCTCATGAATTAAATATCCCAGCAGGAACCCCTATTATTATTACCGGTGGTACTCCAACTGGTGCTGGAAAAACAAACTTTATGAAAATTGTTAGCGTTAATGAAATAAAGGATATTTAAATATGAAACATGTTATTGCCATAGATATGGGAGCCACAAATATACGTGTTGGCGTTATTGATGAAAATTTAAATATTGTCGAAGTTATTAGAGAAAGAACATGTCATGATGGAAATGAAGCGTTAATAAAACAAATTATTAGACTTATAAATGATGTTCATTATAAAAAATATAATATATCTTCTATTACTATTGGTGTTCCAGGTCGAGTTAGAAATGATGGTTATATTTATGAACTACCAAACATCCATGTTAAAGATATTGATTTAGTAACACCCTTAGTAAATGAATTCAATATTCCTACATATGTTATTAATGATGCTACCGCAGCTGGATTAGCCGAAGCAGTATCTGGTAATGGTAAAGATTATTCTTCCGAATTTTTTATTACTATATCAAGTGGCGTCGGAGGAAGCTTTTTCATCAATAAAGAATATACAGTTTCTTCTACTGAAATCGGTCATACCTTAATCGAATACAAAGGTGAATATTATGAATTCGAACATATTTGTTCAGGATATGGTATTAAAAATCTAGCAAAAATTAATGGCATTAATTTAGAAGAAGGATATCATATGTTTATCGGTTATCAAAACGGAGATGACGAACTTACTGCTTTATATCATGACTGGTTGAATTTATTCCATAAATTTTTTGAATTTATTCAAAGCACATTTTCACCTGAAGTTATCGTTTTAACTGGCGGTGTCATGAAATCAAGTCATATATTCTTTAATGATTTAAAAGAAAAAAATCCAAATTGTAATTTAGTTAAAGCCTACCACGACCAAGATGCCGGCCTCATCGGCGCTGGATGTTATGGAATACAAAAACTTTAAAAACTTGACTAATATTCACATTTAGTTATAATAAAATTGTAAAAAAAAAAGAGGAATTTAGCCATGAAAATATTAATAACTTCCGATTCAACTTGCTCATTACCAAGAGCGGAAGCTGAAAAAATAGGATTACCAATTCTCCCATTAAATGTTATCGTTGATGGAATAGAATATCATGATGGAATCGATATAAACCAAGAAAAACTTAGCGAAATGATGAGAAAAGGCGGCATAATTAAAACTTCTACGCCGACACCTTTTGAAATAGAACAATTTTTCGATACTCAATTTGAAAAAGGATTCGATCATATTATTCATTTCACTATTTCAAGTAAGCTATCTTCAATGTTTGATTTGTTTACTACTTTTTGTAAAGAAAAATATGGTGATAAAGTTACAATTATTGATTCATCCGCCGTTTGTCAAATGATGCTCGATCATGTCTTAACCGCAATGAATCTTGTAAAAGAAAATAAAACAGTTAAAGAAATAGTTGATGTTTTAAAACAAAGAATCAATAGTGACTATTCAGTATTTATTCCTGAAACATTAACCTATTTAAAAAACGGTGGTCGTATTTCACCTGCACTTGCTATAATTGGAAATATGATTGGTTTAAAACCAATTTTAACTTTTAAAGATGGTGAAATAGGTAAAGAGGGCACCACCAGAAATATCAAAAAAACATTATGTGAGCAAATTAATAAAATTGCAAAGAAGAAACTTGATCCTCAAGTTTGGCATATCATTCTTTTAACATTTGATACTGATGAGAATTTAATTACTTTTGCCAAGAATCTTCTTCAAGAAACCTTACCTGAATTTGATATTATTGACGCACCTATATCCATTAATGTCTGCGCCCATGCTGGACCAGGAACAATAGGATTAAGTATTTCCAAATTTCCATATTAAGCGGGTCTTTATCCGCTTTTTTTATTTGACTTTTTATTTATAAAGTAATACTTATCTTTGGAGGAATAATCCAAAAATAGAACATAGAAATAATGAAAAAAAG
>CAZZGL010000084.1:0-4325 GCA_964654155.1 uncultured Staphylococcaceae bacterium
AAAGGTAATTTCCGATTAGTTAAAATTGCTAATGTTAATGAACAAATTAATGTTGATGGCACAACTATTGCAATATAAATCAGTGTGTTAAGAATTGATTTCCAGAAAATTCGATCCCGAAATAATGCTTCAATATTCTTAGTTCCAACAAATGTCGGAAGATCAATAAAGTTCCATTCTGAAAAGCATAAATAAATTGAAAAGAATAAAGGAAAAGCAACAAATATCGCGAATCCAAGAACTTGTGGCAAGACAAAAAGCCATCCGGCCCTATTTTCTCTTTTTTCTTGTCTTGTCATTCTTAATTTCACTTTAAAAACCTCCGCCTATATTCTTTTGCTTGATCTAAAATCACCTTTACTTTGTCAAAATATTCATTAACTGTATTCTCAACAAGTGATAAAGTTGGAATTATTCCTTCTCTTAATGGAGTCATTGTTTCTTCATTTGTTCCCAATTCATGAACTCCAGAAGAACCTCTTCCAACATCGCCTAAACATAAATGAGCAAATTCACGAGAGAACCTTGTAAATAACAATGGTGAAAAACGATCATGATAATGCATCCAACCATCAGTATGACCTGATTGGAAAAGAGGCATCGCTTTTGATAATCCATCATAGTATCCTTCACCACTAACAAGGAAATCTTTCTTTATCGTTCTTAATCGATTGCATAATTTAATTACTCCGTCATATAAATTATTATTCAAATCATTTGTATAACAGGCCGCAATATCTAAGAACGCTCCATCAAAATCAAATTCATCAGTTGCGGTTTTAATTTGATTAAACAAATAATCTTGATAATCTTTACATCCAACATTAAGTTGAACCAATTCATTAAAATCATAATGATGAGCGCCTTCCCAATCTACAGATCCACTATGATACTTAGCGCCACTAATGGATTGGAACTCCGCAATAGGTACTATATCTTTTAAAGCAGGAATGTTTTTATTCATAATATTCATGCCATACATAGCCATAACTTTGCAACCTAATTTATGCAATCCTTCTACTAACATTTTTAATTCTAAAGTTCCTCCCATTCTTTCATCAGGAGTATAATTGCCATATTTGTAATAGTAACGTCCTTCCCATCCTGCAAGATATACAAGAATATTCTTCCCATCTAAATATGAAGTAATCTTTTTCATATCTTCTAATGCTTGTTTATATGTATGGAAAATAAAGCCTGTAAATGTTTGCATATGCATTGTAACTACCAAAGAAATATCTTTTAGCCATGATGGAGCAATTGAACAATCAACATAATCTTCCAATCCATATACTTCTTTAATGTAATTAGAATGCTTTAAAATAATTTCATCTAGATTATCTTTAATACCACATTCCACAACAGGTGTCATAAAATGATTACTAATTTTAGTTCCTTCAGTTTCTAAGACAACATCCATTCTCATTCTGTCTTCAACTTTTTTAAAAAAGAAGGTCATGTGAGAAACCGTTTTGTCTTTACATGAAAAATATAAATATTTTCCATTTTCTAATTTAAAAACTAGTAAAGGAGTGGATAAGCTTCTCCATCCTTCAGGGTAACTAAAAAGTAAACCTCTTTCTGTAACTTTTTTATCTTCATCAACTGAACTGATATATTCACCTAATGGTAAATTATCAAATCTAATTTTAATTGAACGAATTTTTTTATTTAAAGTGGCATCAATTTTAAATTCATTGAAATCACTTGATTTATCAACATGAAGACTAACATGACCTTCTACAATCACATCATTTCCCCATATTAATTGATTTGAATAATAGCAATCATCTTTTTTAATAAAACTGTTTGGAACAATAGTATAAACATTTTCTAAACTAAATACTTCAACAGATACTTGATAATCTTCTATATTAAGCAAATCATTTTTTAATTTATAACTTAAATCTTGAATTTGCATATACAAACCTCCTAAATATTAAAGTTCAGAAACAAGTTTAATATCAATGTAGTCGACTTGGAAAAATCCACTTTCTACTTGATCTAACAATAAACAATAAATAAAATTCTTACCTTCTTCTAAAGTTATTTCTGTTGTTTTTTCCGCAACAACAATATTATCCCATCCTGTATATGGTAATTCACTAATTGTAGATATTTCTTTATTTATGAATTCCTTACTCTTCATTAATCCAACTTCAGATTGAGTTGTAACAAAACTTGGAGAAGCTAATTTTGAACCATCAAACTCACCAGAAGCATAAGCTATTTTAACTTGATATTTTCCTTTGACTGGCGAATTGAATTGCCATTCAATACCATCAAAATTATGTTCAATTCCACCTAAAATAAATCCATTAGAGAATTTTTTACCATCTTTTTCAACAATCGCTGGATTTTTACATTCATACATATTACTACCAGAATTATATTTTCTTGGTGAACCCATTTCCGCTTCTAAGCGATACCATTCAGGTGTTTTTCCAAATTCATTAATTAAAGAAACTGAACTATATTTTTCATTTGTTCCTTTTAAAACAAAATAATCTAATTCAACAAAACTACCATAATTATCACTTTCATCACCATTTTTATAAACAGAAATAGTGTTCCAACCTTTATTTAAAGTTATTTTAACTTCCGCTTTAACTGCATCATATGTTGAACCACCCCAACCAGTTTGTTCAGTATAATCATAACGAGCTTGTTTAACACCATTTACTAAAACATCATCATGTGCTATTGGCATATCAGTTGTGTACCAGCTTTCAAAAGTATAAGTTCCCGCAACTGGACATAAATAGTTAATATAAATACCTTGTCCAGCATCATCAATACCACCAACATATGCTCCATTATGTGCAGATGCATTATTTCTATAATTGCATTGAGCTTTTCCTGTACCATAATTAGCTAAATAATGTTCTGCCTCAAATATAACATCACCAAATGTTGCAAGTGCTTCAAATGAATAAGTAGAAACTTCACCAATTGTTTCGCCTTTATAAGCGGAAATTTCAAATCTAATTTCTCCTTCGATATTTAAACTATCAATATCAATTGAAGTATCTGCAATCTTATCTTCATATATAACTTCATCATTTTGAATGAATTTAACATTGTATCCTTCTGCTTTATTAACAGGATCAAATGTTAAAATCCCATTATCATAATTAATATTTGTAACAACACCCAATTTTACTGCACCACAGGATCCTAATAACATTAGTGATGACAGAGTAATAACTTTTAACTTTTTGCAATTCATATTCTTTCTCCTTTTCTAAATGCATAGTTTAGTATTATGTTTTTTAACGACTGCTTGATTATTATTCTTATTATTTATCTTATCAATAATAATTCTAACTGCATCTTTAACCATTTCATCGTAATCACAATCAATGGATGGGATAAAATCAAATTGAGGGGAAAAACGTGATGTTCCGTTAAATCCCACAACATATATATCGTTTTCTTTTTGGAAATTTAAAAGATAATTAGCTAAATTATCATCGAAACAGAAAAACCATTTATATCCACTTTTTACAAGAGAGGCTACTTTTTCAATTTCAGAATCATAAACTACTTGAATATTATTAATGCCTTCATTATGACCTTTATCAACAAATCCCTGTTGCCGTCTTTTTGAACATTCAATATAGTTAACACCTACATAACAAAGTCTATCTGCTCCTTGTTCAATAAGATAAGATGCCGCAACTTCTCCACCCATGTAATCATCCATATATACTACATTCAATTTTGGTTTGTCATCGTATCTTCCTAACAACAGAAATGGTATTCTATGTAATAAAGATATTTCATAAGCATTATCACGAGGAACCAAAAACGAAATCATTCCATCTACAGATAATTCTAAAGCTTCCTTAACATTTTCTTTATATACATGATTTTTAGCTGTTGGAATCAAAATTACTAAATAATTGTATTTTTTAAATTCTTCAATTAGCTTTTCTGCCATCATCCCTAATATCGATGAAGTTAAAGAATCAATAAATAGAGCAATTGTTTTAAACTTCGATTTAGCAACTGGTTTAGGCATATATCCTAATTCAATAGCTTTTTGTCGCACTTTATGTTTAGTTGCTTCACTAATATCATCATAGTCTTTCAAAGCTCTTGAAACTGCAACAACAGAAAGACCAAGTTCTAAAGCAATATGTTTCAAGCCAATTTCATTTTTCATAAAGTGCTCCTTTCTTTTTAAAGCTCTTAAAAAACCTTTTATAATCTATCTTTTTTCATTTTTTTAACTTTTTTTGTTCTTTTTTAAAGTTAAATCTTTTTCTAATAAAAGACGCATCAGACAATCAACGCGTCTTTTAATGTCTCTTTAAATTCTA
>CAZZGL010000085.1:0-4247 GCA_964654155.1 uncultured Staphylococcaceae bacterium
AAATCATCAGGATGGCAAGTAAAGTATACTCTTGGTTTATCATGAGGATCAGAATCGTTTCTGGTTCTTATTTTCATATAATCAATAGAGTTATCGTGGTTGTTATTCATTTTATTCACCTACTTTATGTTAATGATAACATTTTTAGCAGTGAAAATATATGACGAAGTGAAAAGCTTTAAACTTAAGATTCTTATAAAGTTAAATATAAAGCATAGCTTATGAACTTTTTAAGTTTTTAATCATAAAAACTTGAAATAAATATCATTAACTCAATTAATGTATATGAAAAACTGTTTTTTGGTTACTTTCGCACACTATAATAATGGGGGGGCTACTTAAAGTCAATAAATATGCATTTATTTGCGATTACAATCAAGATATAAATCACATTTTTGTATAAGTTAGAGCTAAAAAATTCACTAATAATATATTTAATTCATATTACTTTATTAGTGTAATAAGATTTAAACTTGGTGAGTAGATAGAATTACTATATAAATAATGATGGAATTAATAAACAATTGAATTATTTATAACATTTACATTATGTGGATTAATAATTTTAATATTTATTATTTTATTTTAAAAAAACTTAAGGTGTGAAAGGTACAGAACTATGCTGTTTTAAAATATTAAAGCAATTGAATGTATGATGCACTTGGTGACATAGATATATGATAATAAAAAAATATCTTCTTATTTAGAGGATGGTTTAAAATAAATGTTTATTTTAGATATTGATTATCCTTTAACAGAAGATAATTTATTTTAATAAGTTTTCTGTTGATTATTCATTTTTTCCTTTTATTTCTAAAAAAGCATGAACTCGTTTTTGTAGAAAATTTTCTATTGCTTTTAGTCTTTTATTTGATAAATTATATCTTGCATGTTTTTTAAATTTGAAGTTAATTAATTTTCGTAATTGCGCTTTTTGTCTTTCAGATATAAACTCTTTTACGATTTCTTCATAAGATATAGCACCATAAGCAGGAAATCTTGTTTTTGCATATTTATCAATATCAGCAAAATCATCTTCCATTGCGTAATTAAATAATGATAATCCATTATCAAATATTGGAGCAAATTTTATTGGTTTGTTTGTTTTGTTATCAATAAGTAATCCGTAATTTCCTGCGTGTCTGTCGGTATTGCAAATTAAAGCATCAAATATCATCATATCAGAAAATGCATCATAGAATTCGTGACCGAGTGTTTTTAAATAATTGGCTATTTCAAAAAGGCTATTACCTTGATTGAGTTTATAAATAGGCAAAAATGATATATCAATATTTGTAAATAACTCGCATGTTGAACAAATTGTTCCCTTCCATTTTGAAAGGTTATAAGGAATGTGATTTAATCCCATAGTGTTTGCAATCTGCGATGCATAATATTCTGAATAAGGTTCATTACCTGTATTTGCGGCGCCTGATGTACCTCCCTTATATAAATATATTTTACCATTAATTCTCCGCCAACACTTTTTTAACATCCCGTTAGTGGTATATTCAGGAGATGATGTAAACCCTTTTTTGGTGTTGCTACCATATCCAGTGTATGCGATTAATGCAAGCGTTCTTGTAAAATTATTTTGATACAAATTATAATCAGCAAATTTACCTTTAAATTCTTTTTCTACAATCCAGTAACTATCATTAAGTGATAATCCTTTGCATATGTTTATAATTCCCATTATATCATTATGACTTAGGCCACTACGAGAAAGTATTTGGTCAACATATTCGCGATTTTTAGGAATTACTCTTGATTTCAACCATTTTGCAAGACTGTCTGAATCAGGAGTTAATCCGATAGGGAGTAAATGCTTTTTTTCTTCATTAATCCACTCAATTACATATGTTATTTTATCTAATTCTTGTCGTACAATACTAAATGTTAATAAGGGTGTGTCATATTGCTTTAATTCATATTTCATACTATTTTCTCCTATTTCCATCTATAAAACTATATTTATTTTGCTTTTAAAGCATATATTGATATTTTGTTGAATCGGATTTATTATCATCAGTTTCATGTTTGCAATATGCTTTATACAAAACTTTAAGATATTGAACATATTTAATTTTTGTTAATCATTTTTTCTTGTTTTAAAGCCATTTTAAACATTTCATATATACTCATAAACTTACAAATCATTGTACCATAGCGACTAATACTTAGTAAATATTTTGTTACTTTTACATATTGAATGGTAAAGGCTTTATTGAAATAATTGTAACCGATATACTATACAAAAGATATTAGGTGTTATGTGAGCTAATTATTATCGACTTTTGATAAGATTAATAATGTTTTGCTATATTTATGCAATGTGTAATTAATTTTTAATTTTGTTGTTATGATAAATATTTAAAATAAATAAAACTTTTTAAATAGTATTATTTATAAAAAATAGATTCTAACAAAAAAAGCTTTTATAAAATGTCATTTTAGAAACATCACTGTATAAAGAGGTAAAAATTTTATTTTTGGATTATGGCAATTAATATTGTTCATTGAAAAAATAATGCCATATTCTAATTTTTCTTTTTCAACAACATTTTTAATGCTAATTCCTTTTGTGTTTCTACCTGATTTAACTTCAATTGGAATAATTTTATTATTGATGTAAGTGATAAAATCAATTTCTAAATTATCACTTTTTTGATAATAATAAATATCTAATCCATTATCAATAAGGCATTGAGCAATTGCGTTTTCAAAAATACCACCTTTAAAGACCCCTAAATTGCCATTAATAATTTCATAACTGACATTTTCTTTATAAAACGCTAACAATAGTCCAGTATCATTAAGATAAAACTTAAATGCATTATGATCTCTATATGCTTTTAAAGGAATTTCAAAAGTTTTTAATTTTGAAACCTTAATTCCTATTCCTGCATCGATAATCCATTCTAATGAATTTCCATATGTTCTAGAGGTTCCACCTTGTTTAACAATTTTATATTGAAATTTTTTATTATCTTTTGCTAATTGATCAGGGATTGATTCAAAACATTTTCTTGCTTTTTCTCTTGTGGCTTTAGAAGCGTATTTTGCAATATCGTTTTTATAATCGCTTATAATTTGTTTTTGAATTTCCAAAACATCATATAAATTAAATGTGTTAATATAAGCCAATACTGCCTCTGGCATTCCCCCTACAACAATATAATGTAAAAACATTTTATTTAATGTATTATGTAAACCTTCAGGTAATGGTTTTTCTTTTTCAAAATATTGCTTATACATCATTATTTGTTCATCAGTATGCCCGTTTGCCCATAAAAATTCTTTAAAGCTCATCGGTCTCATTTGCATAGTTTCTACATATCCTACTGGAAAAGATGAAACATCTGGCATAACAATTCCTAACATAGAACCAGAACAAATTACATCAAACCTGCCATCTAATGCAAAAGATTTTAACGATGTTAATACTTGAGGACATTTTTGAACTTCATCAAAAAAAATTAAAGTTTTTCCTTCTCTTATAGGTGTATCGGTTTTATAAGAAGAAAGTTGTAGTAATAAAGTTTTAATATCTAAATTACCTGAAAATAATTCTTTTGCATCTTTATCAAATTCAAAATTAATCGAATAAAAAAAGTCATAATTATTTTTAGCAAATTCTTCAACTAAATATGTTTTTCCTACTTGGCGCGCTCCAAAAATAATTAGTGGTTTCTTCCTTTGTTTATTTTTCCATTTTATAAGATTATCATACATTTCACGTTTCATAAAGCATCCTCTCTTTATAGTTAAAGTTTATCATAACTATCAAAAATATGCAATTTATTGCTTAAAGCACTATCAAAAATATGTAATTTTTTTGTTTTAAACACTATTAAAAATATGCAAAAGCAAATTTTAAACACTAAAATACTTAATAGATTTTACTATGTTAATTGATAATTTTCTTTATTTATTTTAATAGTATTTAATTAAAGGGTCGGAGTGACTTTTATTAATAAAAATAGTAATTGTTAAATTATGAATCAATCGTTATAAAGTTGGTGTTTTTGGTTTCAAGATACAATATTGTTGTTTTTATAAAAATGGATGTTCGAAACTACCTTTTCGTTGCAAGTTGAACCTCTAAAAAAACAAAAAACCTCAATACATTTACTGTATCAAGTCTATTTTAAATGGCGTCCTCGCCCGGAATCGAACCGGGGGCATTCCGCTTAGGAGGCGGACCCTCTATCCAACTGAGGTACGAGGACAAATATGAATTATAT
>CAZZGL010000086.1:0-3906 GCA_964654155.1 uncultured Staphylococcaceae bacterium
CATGATGTTATTATTTCTTCATGTTGTCATTCAATTAACCTTTTGATTCAAAAATACTACCCTAAAGCCTTAAAATATCTTGCCGATGTCTTATCACCAATGCTCGCCCATGGAAAAGATATTAAAGAGCGCTATGGAAAAGATTGTAAAGTTGTCTTTGTTGGACCATGTATAGCTAAAAAAGATGAGGCAGATCATAATAAAGAATATATTGATGCTGTTTTATCCTTTAAAGAACTAGATGAATGGTTAGCGGATCAACAAATTGAAATTCCTCAAGACGAACAAATTAAAATCGAAAAGTCTAAAGCAAGATTCTTCCCTATATGTGGAGGAATTGTTAAAACAATGGATACAAGTAATTCTGAATATACTTATGTTTCAATCGATGGCATCGATTCCGCAAAACACGCTCTTGAAGATATCTTAAATGGTCGTATTCATAAATGCTTTATTGAAATGTCCGCTTGTCATGGTAGTTGTGTTAACGGTCCATTAACAAGTATTCATTCACGTAGTATTGTCAGTAGTTATTTATCAATTGAAAAAGCTGCCGGAGAAAACGATTTTGATTCAATGATAATCGATACCAAGGATATTCACAAAAAATATAATCCTTATAATCTTACTCACGCTTTACCATCAGAAGCAGAAATCGAAAGAACATTAATTCTTATGGGAAAAACTGATAAAGAAGCAGAATTAAATTGTGGCTCATGTGGATACAATTCTTGTCGAGAGAAAGCAATTGCTATTATTCAAGAAAAAGCAATTCCTGAAATGTGCTTACCATACTTAATGGAAAAAGCTCAATCATTATCAGATAAAATTGTTGCCAATAATCCAAATGGATTAATGGTATTAGATGAAAATTTAGATATTCAATTAATCAATCATTCTATGTGTTGTCTAGTCGGTGTTTCTTCACCTGAAGCTGTTATAAAGAAAAATATTACCACCATTCTAGATCCTTCAGATTATGCAAAAGCATTATCCGGTGAAGATAATATTTATTCTAAAAAGCAATATTTAAGTGAATATGATAAATATATTGAAAATACAATTATTTATGATAAAAAATTCCATATATTAATTTGTACAATGAAAGATATAACTCAAGCGGAGATTTCCCTTCAAAAGCGAAGCGAAGTATTACAGAAATCAATTGAAATCACAAATGAAGTTATATCAAAAAACATGCGTGCTGTTCAAGAAATTGCCTCTTTATTAGGCGAATCAGCTGCAGAAACAAAAGTTGCTTTATTATCATTAAAGGAAACTTTAAAAGATGATTAGTAGATATGTTACAGAAGTAGGCTATTTATCGCTAAATCATGTTGGTGAACAACTATGTGGCGATCATATAGAAGTCATTCGTCCAGATGAAAATACTGCGATATTAGTTTTAGCGGATGGATTAGGAAGTGGTGTTAAAGCTAACATTTTATCCACATTAACCGCAAAAATGTTATCCACAATGATAGCGAATAATGTTACTTTACAAGATTGTGTTGAAACAATTGCCGAAACTTTACCTGTTTGTAAAGAAAGAGGCATTGCTTATTCAACATTTTCAATTATTAAAATTCAAGATAATAAGCACGTAGAAATATTTAATTATGATAATCCTTTACCTATTATGATTCATAATGGAAAAATCAAGGATTTGTATTATTCTAGAAGAATTATAAATGGTAAAAAAATATATCAAGCCGAAATCGATGCAGGACTAAATGACACATTTGTATTAATGAGTGATGGTGTTCTACATGCCGGTATTGGTGAAACTTTAAACTTTGGCTGGGATATTCCTCAAATAAAATCTTTTCTAGAAGGTTTATATCATCCCGCCTATTCTTCAATGTCAATAGCAACTAGTTTAGTTGATTACTGTAATAACTTGTATAATTCTCGACCAGGAGATGATACAACCGCAGCGGTAATTCGAATACGGGAAAGAACTCAAGTAAATCTTCTAATTGGCCCTGCTTCAAACAAAGAAGATGACCAACATATCTTATCATTATTTTTTGCTAAAGGTGGTAAGCATATAGTATGCGGTGGTACAACATCTCATATTACATCAAAATATTTAAATAAGCCTCTTGAATTAGCGTTAGATTATTTGGATAAAGAAATTCCACCTACCGCTAAAATTGAAGGAGTGGATTTAGTTACTGAAGGCGTTATAACTATTAATAAAGTTTTAGAAAACGCCAAAAACTTACTTTATGGAAAAAATGAAAATTACTTCTCATGGAGTTATAAACAAGATGGAGCTTCTTTAATTTCTGAAATGTTATTTGAAGAAGCTACAGATATTAATTTCTTTGTTGGATGCGCCGTCAATAGCGCACATCAAAGTGATGAATTGCATTTAAATTTTTCTTTAAAAATGCAATTAATTGATGAATTAGCAAAATTATTAAAATTGATGGGTAAAAACATCAAAGTTAGTTATTTTTAACGAGGTGATTTTATGTTAAAATTTGATACAAATGTTCAAGAATTAAAATATAAAGTTTTAAAAGAAGTAGCGCGTTCTGCTTATAACGGAACTTTATTAGAAGACTATAACGCAATTCCAAAAAAAGTCATTGAAGGACCAGAGCCAACAACAAGATGTTGTATTTATAAAGAAAGAGCGATTGTTTTAGAAAGAATGAAACTTGCTATGGGAGGAAATCCTGAGATAAATAATATCGTCGAAGTTATTGATATTGCTTGTGATGAGTGTCCTTTAGGCGGTTATGAAGTCACTAATAGATGTCGAGGATGTATTGCTCACCGCTGTGAAAAAGCATGTCACCGTAACGCGATTACCTTTGATCCTCGTACTCGCGCTGCGATTATTGATAAAACACGATGCGTTAACTGCGGGTTATGCGCAAAAGCTTGTCAATATAATGCTATTCAAAACTTCCAACGTCCTTGTGAACAAGCATGTAAAGTTAAAGCAATTTCTATGGGAGAAAATTATGCGGCTCAAATTGATGATAATAAATGTGTTCAATGTGGTGCATGTGTCTATCAATGTCCTTTCGGCGCAATTATGGATAAATCAAGTATTGTCGATGTCATCAATATGATTAAAGATAGTGATTTTTCTAAAAACTATCCAATTTATGCCGTTGTTGCTCCTTCTATTTCATCACAATTTAAATATGCAACTTTAGGTCAAATCATCACCGCGATTAAAAAACTTGGTTTCCATAATGTTGTTGAAGCCGCTTTAGGCGCTGATATGGTTAGTTATTCTGAAGCACGCGAATTAAGCGAAAAAGGATTTTTAACTTCATCATGTTGTCCAACATTCGTTGCATATATTAAAAAGTATTATCCTAAATTAATTGATAATATTTCTCATAACCTATCCCCTATGGCGACAATTGCTAAATATATTAAAGAAAATACACCAAATGCTAAAATTGTCTTTATTGGACCTTGTGTTTCTAAAAAACAAGAAATAAAAGATGAAAGAGTCAAAGATTATGTTGACTTTGTCTTAACATTTGAAGAACTACAAGCAATGATTGATAGCCGTGATATTGATGCAAGTAGTTTAGAAGAAGACGTCTTAGACAATGCTTCATATTATGGACGTATTTTTGCAAGAACCGGCGGATTATCCGATGCAGTTCGTCAAGCTATTAAAGAACAAAATATTGATTTCGAAGTTCATCCATTAATTTGTGATGGTATTGATAATTGTCGAGCTGGATTAATGAAAGCTTTAGGACCAAATCGTGATTTTAACTTTATTGAAGGTATGGGATGCTCTAATGGTTGTATTGGTGGTCCATGTTGCTTAACCCACGAACTACGCGATAAAAACGAAGTTGATAAATATGGTCGTGAGGCTATGGAAAAAACTATTGGTGTAGCAATAGGTGCCTTAGATACATC
>CAZZGL010000087.1:0-3805 GCA_964654155.1 uncultured Staphylococcaceae bacterium
CTAGACCTTCTTTTTCATTAAATTATCTTACACCAAAACAATTCAAAGAAAAATTTGCCCCCTTTTTCTAATTTGTGTCTACTTTTTGTTGACTAGTGCAACGATAATGATATCGACATCATAATATAGAACAAAATGATATGATAAAACACTATTACATCAATTAATAAATCTTAAACATATCTACTACTTATTTACTCCATATTACAATCTAGAGTGCAGTTTTCTTGTTGAAAGGTTCTAAAAACTTATTAACATTTATAAGCTTTAAAGAAAAAACTTTCTTCAAGGAGTTCATTTTATGCTTGAAATAAAAAGATTTGGAATTAAAGTTTTTAATGATAAAGTTATGAAAACAAAACTACCTAATTCCATATATAAAACATGGAAAGAAACAATAGCAAAATCATCATCTATCGATAAAAACATCGCTGATGCAATTGCAAATGCGATGAAAGAATGGGCATTAGAATTAGGCTGTACACATTATTGTCATTGGTTTCAGCCTCTTACAGGGACAATCGCTAAAAAGAATGAATCTTTTATCGAACAAATTGATGGTGAACCTATTTTAAAACTTTCTGGAAAATCTCTTATTAAAGGTGAAGCAGATGCTTCTTCTTTTCCTACTGGAGGATTAAGAACTACATATAAAGCTAGAGGATATACTTATTGGGATTGCTTATCACCCGCTTTTATAAGAGAGAATATTCTCTATATTCCTTCTATTTTTGTTAGTTTTAATGGTGAATCATTAGATAATAAATGGCCTTTACTTAAAAGCATTGAAGCCTTATCAAAAGAAGCTACAAGAATAGTCAATATCTTTGGTGATAACACTGTCACTAGCGTAATGCCAGTTGTTGGCTTAGAACAAGAATACTTTTTAATCGATAAAAACGATTTCATAAAACGAGAAGATTTATACTTAACTGGAAGAACTCTTTTTGGAGCAGCACCTACTAAAAGTCAAGAAATACACACTCATTATTTAGGTATTATTCCTAGTAGAGTTAAAGCATTTATGAATGATGTTAATAATGAATTATGGGAATTGGGTATTTATGCTAAATCAGAACATAATGAAGCCGCACCTGCTCAATTTGAACTTGCCACTCTTTATAGCCAAGCTAATATTTCAGTTGACCAAAATCAAATAGTGATGAATGTTCTTACACAAACCGCATTAAAGCATGATTTAATATGCTTGCTTCACGAAAAACCATTTTCTGGTTTTAATGGAAGTGGCAAACATAATAACTGGTCTTTATTAACTAATACAGGAATTAATCTTTTTAATCCTTCTAATAAAAAATATAAACTAATTCAATTTTTAATCTTTCTTTGTGGTGTTATACAAGCAATTGATAAATATGCTGGTCTTCTATTTGTGTCTTCTTCTAATCCTGGAAATGATTTTAGATTAGGTAGTAATGAAGCTCCTACTTCTACAATATCAATATATTTAGGAAGTGAAATTGAAGATTTATTAACACATTTTATTAATGATAAATCAATAACATATGCAGAAAGTACTTTAAATGATTTTGGTATTCCTTCATTTTCTTATCTACCTCACGATAATAACGATCGTAACAGAACATCACCAATTTCTTTTGCAACTAATAAATTTGAGTTTAGAATCTTAGGTGCATCTATGAATGCGGCGTTTTTAAATACAACAATTAATACCATTGTCACTGATTCTTTAAAAGATATTGCTGATCAATTAGAAAAAGCTAAAAATAATAATATAGAAGAAATGGCTAAAAAAATATGCTTAAAAATTATAAAAAAGCATTCTCGGGTTTTATATAATGGTGATTGTTATTCTAATACTTGGATTAATGAATCTAAAAAAAGAAAATTGCCAAATTATGCATCTTTTCTTTCATCAATTTCTGTCCTAAATAATAAGAAAGTATTTTCTTTATTTTCTAAATATCATATCTTTAATGAAAAAGAAATACGTTCAAGAATAAGCATTGCTTATTATGAATCCTATAATACACTTCTTGTTGAATACAAAACACTTATTCATTTAACTAGAAGTATATTTATTCCCACATTATTAAAAGAAATAAATCTTTACCATAATGTTATAGAACATCTATCTAACATTCAAAAGGAAAGAATAGCTAATTTAAGTTCAACAATTGATTTGTTAACAACCGCAAGTAATAAATTAGAAAAAGTAATCATGCACACTACAGAACTTCATGAAATCAAAGCAAAAGCGGAATATTTATATAATAACGCTACCTCAATAGGATCGCTAATTACATCAACATATAGCAATAATGAAAATAGTCTAGCAGATTGTTTGCTAGACTATCCAACATTATCTAAATTATTATTTGGTTTAGAATATTAGATTCATTATTCGTTATTATCGTCTTTTGTTTCAAGGCTTTTATCTCTAAAGTAAGAACTTTCATTCATTGTAGAATCAAATGCTAAAGCATAGTAATCTTCTTTCGATAACAAGCCCCTTTGGTCTAATACAAGGGCCATATCATGACGTAAATTAGCGTTTTCAGTACGTTCATACATATAGTTAACTATTTCAAATGGATAAAAATCATTTATGTTTGGAATTCTTATTAGACCATAATAATATAATTTTAACAATGAATATTCTATTATTTCTAATTGGTTGTTGTAATAGTTATAATAATTAAATTCTTTAATTAAATCAAATAATATATCAGTATCATCTTTTGTAACTATATTGTAAGCAAGAAGTGAGGCTGCTTCTTCTAAATATAATCTATTTTTAATTAAATATTTGGCTAACTTTCTAACTTTACTGCTTCTAATAAATCTCACTAGACTTAAGACAAAACGATCAAAATCCATATTTTCACCAATATGTTCATAAAATAAGTTAATTAATTTTAATCTTTGTTGTTTTGTTAATGTTGAATAATAATTTATATACATCAAAATCTCAATTTTTGCATCTAATGAATATGGTTTATTAATTACACATTCAAATAAGGCGTTTCTATTTTCAGCATTAAGATTATCTAATTCTTCATATCCAATTTCATCTTGTCCAACTATTTCAATTATTTCATCTATTTGATCAAAGTATTCGTCTAATTCATTTTGATGATATTTATTAAGATATCTAGTTATTTTTCTTTCTCTATTTTCACCAAATATATAATTTCCATCTATTTCAGCATCAATATATTCAGCATAATTCTCTTTTAAAAAATCTAATCTAAATAAACTACTGAACTTTTTAAATGAATTATGTTCTACAACTAGTTTTAGTATTGAATTAACAGCATTTATATTACACTCTTGAATTGCATATAATAATATATCTAATTTTCTTATTTCTTTTCTTCTAAATATTTTAGTATCTTTAACTAAATTTTCTGCATATTGGGCAATAATTTCTTTAGCGGAATATAGTTCTCTATTAGCAAAAAAAGATAATTGTATAACAATATTATAAAACGCATCAATATTAGTATCTTTTTTATATAATTCTTCCTTTAAGAAATCAAAATAATATTCTTCTTCACGAGAATTCATAATTATAGTGTGAATAAAGAAATCAAGATTATTTACCGTTTGTAATTTATGTGTCAATATGTATTTTATTTCTTCACGATATTGAGCTGGTCCCCCATTAGTGGGTGAAAGCATATAAAGCGCTACTCCAGATCCTTTTCTTACTTCTCTAATAAATTGTCTATTCATATTTTTTCCTCCTCGTAAGATATGCATATAATTATTAATTTCAATCATTTATAATCATAAATTCAATCACTACTTCAATCCATTTAAT
>CAZZGL010000088.1:0-3635 GCA_964654155.1 uncultured Staphylococcaceae bacterium
AAAGAATCTAATTTAATCGTGGTAATATGTTCCAATTCACGATCAAGATTAACATTGTTTTGATCACCATAACATTTAATAATAACCGCATATTCATCATACTTAACCTTTTTCATTATTTCATCATTAAATGTTGTAAATGCCAAAGTAGCACCTAAAACGCCGATGCTACGGCAGCCTATAATGGCAATGATTCTTTTTTTAGGATTATATGGATTTCTAATATTAATTATTAATCCATAATCTTCGCAATAATAATTACCAACTGGATCTTTAATTGGTTTTAATCTTTTATACTCTAAAGAATCATTATCTTTATAAAATAATGTTGCATCTTCGTCTTCAAATGTATCAAAGTAAAAAGGCATATTTGTATTTGATTTACTTAATCCAAAAAATAATTCAGTTAACATATTATGAAATGGTCCACCTAAAAGTATTAAATCATAGCTTTTATCTATTCTTTCTATTTCACTAACTTTTAAAGGACATGGTGTTGTATCCATATTAACATTTTTAATAATTAAACTTAAGAATGTATTAATAGATGCAGAAGCCATATATTCAAATGGATATCCTAAATAAACATTTTCAGTTTCATCATATCTACTAGAATTTGCAATATAACAAGGAACATATATTTTCTTTTGCTTTGGATTAATATTTAATCGTGTTATTTTATAGAATTTTCTCTTATAAAACCATTTTGTTAAACGATTATAAAAATAAACAGTCACAAAAGCTATAATTGCCCACGCAAGTGAACCAGCAAGATTCTTTAAAATATCAATTATCCATTCATATATTTTATCGATAATATTACTTAGTATTATTGTTTCCACCATTAACTACCTCATTTTGACCTGCATCAATATTAATAACTTCTCCTGTTTTTAAAGATTGCTCACATAATTCATAGGCAAGGTCCGCAACTTCTTCTTTAGTCATAAATCTACCTAATTTGGTTAATTTCAACAATTCAGTAAAATCTTTTTTTTCTGTTAATGTGGCATCAGTAACAATTGTGCCTGGACAAATTGTATTTATTCTAATTCCTAGTTTTATTAATTCTGGGCGCATTGTTTTACAAAAACCAATCAATCCTGCTTTTGAGGCACTATAAACTGGTAACCCAAATCCTCCATAGGCATTTATTGAACTCATTAAAATAATAGATTTATTTTTATCTTCTTCATCAAGTTGTGATAAAAATAATCTTATAACATTTAAGTGTCCACATAAATTTAAATTTACCGACTCTGCTATTGAATAAGGATTCATTTTATCAAAAGTATCCCATTCATCTTTTAACGCTCTTCCAGCAAGAGTTATAATATGAGAGAACTTAATATCTTTAATAATTTCCTTAACATTCTCGATGTCTTCAATAGAAGTAACATCACAAATAATATTATGAAAATTCTCACCTAAATCAATTGTGTTTAAATCAAAAGAATAAACTACAAATCCTTCCTTTATAAATTTTCTAGCAATTGCAGAGCCTATACCTCCTGCACCACCCGTAATTAAAACATTTTTCATAAAGCCCTCCATGAATTAAAAAATAATTCTTTTATAAAAGTTACACATAAATATTACCATATTTAATCATTTAAGATAATATTTTAAGCAATATAATTCTAAGTAATAAATCTTCTAATTCTTTAATGTCGTTATTGAAATAACGTATACGCCATCTGATCTTTTATAAGCTACATTTGATAATCCATATATTACACATAGCACAGAAGGAACTATACCACCATTTGATATAATTCTATTTTTAGTTCTTATTAAAATTTCCGCCGCTTCACATCAACGTCCATCTTTTAATTCAATAACCACATCAATTTCTCTATTTGTATAATCTTGATAATGATATAATTGTGCACCAAAAGATTCTGCATAAATATTCAAATCTCTTTCACATAAAGCTTCAAATAAAAAACCAAACATTTCCAAATCATCAATCAATTTATCTGGAGTTACATATAACAAAGCACATGCACTTTTTTCACTTTATTTCAAATGTACAAAAGAGCAAATGTTTGATAAAAAAATATGTTGATTATCCAAGATGAAATCACTAAAAAATATCAAGATAAATTGTAATACTATCATAATCAATAAATTCATCATCTATTTCTCTAATATCATTTTCAAGTTTCTTTTTTGTTACCGTAGTACTTTCATTTCTAGCAAAAAACATAATAATCTCATTTTTTATATCATATTTAATTTCCTAAATCCTCTGAGCATCATCATTCAAAACTATTTCTATATATGATTTCGATATTAATTGAGTGTTTTCAACAGATAAATCAATTGCTCCAAGAAAACCACCATGTACAATATAATCAGCAATACTCCTCAATTCAACTTCACCTGTCAATATATCAACCAATTTATCATTACATAAATCTTGAAGAGATACTTTTCCACTTGAATCTCCCAATTCATAAAGTAACATGGTTCTCATTATCAATTTTTCAATTCAACCCACTTCACTATGAACTCTATCTTTTTTTCTAGACAAAGATGAACTTGTTAAAATAAACAATCCCTTTTCTACGCGTCGATCGATTGTATAACATACCGCATCCCATATTGAATCAACTTCTTGCTATTTATCTATCAATCTTAGACTTTCACCTTCAAGAACAATAGAAAGTGATATTTCCGCATTTTTTTCAATATTTGTTCGACAACATTTCATATATAATATTTTTCCAAAAAAGAAGATTTCAATGAATCAAAGAAATCTAACAGAATCGAATCTTTCTTAATAAATATTGCTTTTTTAATTTTTATCTTTATTTTCTCGTAATTTCATTTCATATAATTTTTTTAATACTTTATCACTCGTTAAAAGAGGCATATTATGTTCGATTGCGTCATCGACTAATTGACGATCCACTTTTAATGTGCAACCAGCTGATTCAACTGAAACAACCGCTGGTTCAATATTAATATCCTTATACACTGGTAAATTAGATTCACAGTCAACAGACATATAAAAATCCATATATGTCAAACTTTCACCATTTGGTCCCTCTAAAAGCTCCGACATTATGACACCCCAACAACGCATACTCGCTCTAAAGCAAGTTCCATTAGAGAACACTGGTACACCTGTCCGTGATTGTTGATGTTCTGCACCAGAAAATATGTATCTGTTTTTGACAATATCCTTTTTAATTAATTCAATTAACTTGTTCATATCTTCTTTGTTTAATTTAGGCGTTGGATATTTACATTCAAAAGATGCCCAACCAACTAATTTTAATTCATTCATAATATTCTCCTTCTTTCTGTTTTTTTATTTTTTTTATTAGAACATTTTTTAATTAACGATTATTCAATGTTCTATTCTATGCTTTTTTTACTCAACTTTCAAATAATACATCCACTATAATTTGTATCAAGCTATACTTTCTACAATTGCTAATCCCTGTAATTACTTTAATAATATCATAAATTTTTCTAGAGATAATGTCGATTATAATATACCACTTTTCCATTTTTATCAAAACTGGTGCCCGTTTTCTGGCGCAACACAAGAAATTTGTTAGAACTAAAATAATAGCTCAATTAAATAATTAAATTCCGTTTTAAGCGAAAATCGCATTTTTTCA
>CAZZGL010000089.1:0-3272 GCA_964654155.1 uncultured Staphylococcaceae bacterium
AAATCATAATCAGCATTTCTAATCATTGAATCTAATCTTCTAGCAAATTCACCAGGTCTTTGACTCAACAATTCAATATACTCCTTTTGATTAGACTTATTTTTTTCAAGAGAGCCATAATAAGTTAAATACTCATTATTTCTAAAAGAATACACATAATCACAAATAAAAGGATATATATTGCAATATTCTCCTATATGTAATTTTTCAAATGCTTTCTTCCATAAAAACTCATGTCGAACAAATTCATCAATAATATAATTATTATGCTCAGCAATTTCATTTAATTTATCAATAAATATACGGCGACATTTACGATCCAAACTAATGAATTTAACTTTGTTTCTTAAAGTAACATCACCTTTAGAAATAGCAGCGTAAACTCTAAGTAAATCAGTCGCTGTTTTAACAAATGTTAATTTATAAATTGAAAAGAATTTACCAAAAGATATTTTCTTTTTATTAACTAACAAGCAATTAAAATATATTGCAATATTTTCCTTAAAAGGAATATCATTGATAATTATTAAATCATGATATTCATTTAATATCATTCTTAAAAATTCTATTTCAAAATATGGAATTGCTATTTTACCTTCAAAATAGTTTTTACAAATTTCTATTAATATTTTTTTGGCTTGATCAACAGAAATTATTTTTAAAACATTCTTATTATCGAAAGAAATAATTTCTCTTTTAAAATCTTTTATATCTTGATTCATAAAGCCATAGTTATTTTCATCCGCAGATAAATAATGAAGAATCGCACGATAATAATACTCTACATCAGTAATATCCTTCATATTAGGAAAATTCTTATAAAATATTGTATGTTTTACATTATTACCAACAACTTTTTTTAAAATTGTAAAATATGTATGATAAAAATAAGCAAGTGAATCAGAACTAATTTCACTTAGTTTCAAAATACTTTCTTGATCTAATGTATAACCTAATGAAGAAAAAGACTTTAATAAAGTCGCGATTTCTTTTGGATCACATTTAGTTTCCTTATTTACTTTATCTTGAATAACAATGTATCCTTTTACTATTAATTTTTCTAAATAAAATTTTGATAACATACAATATCACCTTAACTTCTACACTATCATTATATTGTATTAATATAGATAATTAAAGAATGCAGTTTAAAAATTTTTTTTGCCCCCTAAAAAACAACTAGTTAATTATTAAATAAAATATCATTGAATATCGACCCCTTTTTAGGTATAATGATTAAGAAAAGAGATATTAATATGGAAGAAAAAATTAAAATTAGTTTACCAAAATCTACAAATTCAATATTGATTAAAGATGCCGAAAACTTTGGTTTTTATAAAAATGAAACAGCCATCAACAAAAATTGTTTTATAAACACTTTAATTGTTAATTACTACGATATTTTTTCTAATGATGAAAAAGATTTACATAATGATTTAAGAAAAGCATTAAATGATGTATTACCAAAACAAAAAGATGACTTATTTGAAAACATAATTAAAGTGTTTTCAAAAAACAACAAAAGATTTGAAAATGACGATGAAACAACTTCATTATCTTTTAAACCAACAAAATCATCGAAAAAAGTAATTAATTACATTAATAATATATTAATATCAAACGAATCAATATCTTCATATTATAGAAGATTATTTATCTCTTACGTACATAAACCTATCAACGAAAGAGAATTAATTATATTTAAAGAAAACTATCAACTTATTAATAACTCAATTAAAAACAAATTAAAAGTCTGCATCTTCTTAAGAAGCAATTCAATATTTAAGGATATTTCAATATATGCAGTAGCGTCATCACGTGATGAATTATATAACTATGTTTTATGTATAGATTCTAATGAAAATCTATATACCATTAGATTAGCAAAAATTAGCAATATTACATTAACAAATAAAAAAAGTGAAATATCAGATAACATTAAAAAAATATTTGATAAACAAATAAAATATGGTGTTCAATATCCAATAGGTAAAGAAGAGCATGAACAAATAATAGTTACTTTAAATTCAAATGGGAAAGAATTATTTAAAAGAATATACTTATATCGTCCTATGCCAACAAAAATTGAAGGTAATGATTACTACTTTGAATGTTCTTATCAACAAATATTACATTATTTTAAAAGATTTGGTAAACACGCGATTATTAAATCACCTAATCAATTAGGAATTAAAATGCGTAATTACTATTATTCAGCTTGTACTGCATATAAAAAAATAAATTATGAAAAATAATCTTAACTATAATTTACATTAGCACAATAAAATTATAAGATTTGTAAGTGTTAAGTTATAAATGATGTGATACAAAAAAGTGAAAAAAATACATTAATTTGATAGAATATGATTGAAAAGGTTTTTAGAAAAGCAAGGAATAATCGATTTGTTATAATGTTTCGACAGGTCTATTACGAGTATCCTCATTTATTTTATTGTGTCTATATTATTTAATCTGGGTGTTCCAGTTACTAAACTATATCGTGTACTTTGTGTTGCAAAGTGTTACACGATTTATCCTGTTTACAAAAATGCTATTATTTCATACTTAAATTTAAGTTTTTTCCAAGTTTATTCATCATTTCAATTTTATAATCTGATAAAGAATGTGAATATCGATTTAAAGTAATCGTTGCATTAGTATGACCTAGAATTTCAGCAAGTGTTTTAACATCCATACCTAGTTCAATAGCATTAGTAGCAAAAGTATGTCTTAATGAATGAAAGTTTCGATATGTAATATTATTAATCCTCAACTGGAGTATTCCAGTGCAACTCTAATTTTTAATTTGTTAAAATTATTTTTATCTGGGTATCCCAGTTAAAACAGAAGCTGCGTAAGACTATGTTACAAAGTATTACACAGCTTATCCTGTTTACAAAAAATAATAAAACTAATCAATATTTAGATGCTTTTACTATTTAACATTATATTATCACACAAATTCCTCCTTTAATTAAAGTATTAAGAAAAACATAGAAATAGTTTTATATTCTTTTGACACATTTTGCAATTAAGAAATGTGTTTGTTATTACAGACACACTTCTAAGTCCTTCAATAGTAACGGACATTTAAAGTCCAAAATGTCAGGGGTCAAAAATGAAAAAAAGTTAATTTTTTTTAAATTTATTATTTCTAATATTTATAAAAAGAAAAGGTAAGCCTATCTATAGAGTAAGCTTACCTCGTTTTTGCTTATGAAAGTAATTTGCTATTTATTTAAAATTAAATTCTATTTTTGAGATTTCAGATA
>CAZZGL010000090.1:0-3261 GCA_964654155.1 uncultured Staphylococcaceae bacterium
TATTGACAAAAAAAGGCTAGCTTTTGCACTAACCTTAATTCATAAATTTAAATGTTGTTAATTAATTCATTATAAGAATCTAATTTTAAAGATGCTCCGCCAACTAACGCTCCGTCTATATCTTCCATTGATAAATATGCATGGATATTATCGGGTTTAACAGAACCTCCATAAAGAATTCTAATTTGAGAAGCAACTTCCTCACCAAATAAAGAAACTAAATTTTCACGAATAAATCCACAAACATCTTGAGCAATTTCTTTAGAAGCGTTTTTGCCAGTGCCTATTGACCATACAGGTTCATAAGCAATAACAATTTCACTTGCATCTTCTTTTGCCACATCTTTTAATCCTTCAATGATTTGCGCTTTAACGATTGCTTTGGTTTCTCCTGCTTCATATTCTGCTAAAGTTTCGCCAACACAATAAACAGGAATCATTCTATTTTCTAAAAGATGGATTATTTTCTTATTACAAGTAATGCTAGTTTCGCCATTATAAGTACGACGTTCTGAGTGACCAACAATTACCCATGAAATGCCAATTTCTTCTAACATAGGAATTGAAATTTCACCAGTATATGCACCAGAATCTTTATCATTACAGTTTTGAGCAGCAACAATTAAAAATGGATTATTTTTACGAACTACATCTAAGCTTAAGAATGTTGGAGCAACACCAACTTCAATACCTTTTTTATGAGCAGCTTTCGCCATTTCAATTGAAAAAGTAGCAAATTCTTTAGCTTCTGCAATAGTTTTATTCATTTTCCAGTTGCCTAAAAGCAATTTTTTTCTCATAAATACACCTATTTTAAAATATCAATGCCTGGAAGATGACCATCATTTTCAATCATTTCTAATGAAGCACCGCCACCGGTTGAAACATGTGAGAATTCTTCTTTATAACCAAATTGTTTACAAGCAGCTGCAGAATCTCCTCCACCAATAACTGTAAATGCTGTATCTTTAATACCTGCACAAGCTTTACAGATAGCGATTGTACCTGCGGTAAATTGTTCTTTTTCAAAAACACCCATTGGTCCATTCCAGAATACGGTATGTGCCTTAGCAATTTCTGCCATATATAATTCAATAGTTTTTGGTCCGATATCTAAGCCTTCAAATCCAGCTGGTAAATCTCTTCCTTCAGTTGTAGCAATTTGAACAGGATTATCAAAAGAATCAGCAACAACGAAATCAATTGGAAGCATAATTCTACCATTAGCTTCTTCAAAACAACGCTTAGCATAATCTAATTGATCCATTTCACATGGCGAACTACCAATTTCATATCCTAAAGCCTTTAAGAAAGTATATGCCATTGCACCACCGATAAGAATTTTATCGCATTTCTTTAATAAGCTTTCAATAACTTTAATCTTATCTGAAACTTTAAATCCACCTAAAATGGCAATATATGGACGATCAGTACAATTAACTACTTTTTCAAGATTTACAACTTCTTTTTCAACTAAATAGCCCACTGCAACTTCTTTTCCTTCGCTCTTTAAAATGCTTGGCACACCATAAGTTGAAGCATGAGCGCGGTGAGCAGAACCGAATGCATCCATAACGAATGCATCGGCAAATGATGCCCAAATCGCAGATAATTCAGGATCATTCTTTGATTCTCCTTTTTCATAACGAGTATTTTGAACAAGAAGAACATCCCCATTATTTAATGCTGCAACAGCATTAGTTAATTCTTCACCACGAGTTGCTGGACAGAAAGCAACATCTTTTCCTAATAATTCGCTAAGACGAACCGCTACAGGAGCTAAATTATTCTTTTTCTTATTTTCTTCACACTTTACAGGATCTTTATGATCAACCTTACCTAAGTGTGACATTAAAACAACTTTAGCGCCTTTATTAATTAATTCTTGAATAGTTGGTAAAGCAGCACGAATTCTATTATCATCGCGAATAACGCCATCTTTTAATGGGACATTAAAATCACAACGAACTAAAACTGTTTTACCAGAAACATTTAATTCATTAACTCTTTTCATTGTTTTTTTCTCCTCTCACTAAAAACAGGCGTCTTGCGACGCCCATAATAAATTAATTTAAACTAGGCTCTTGCAAAATCTTTTGCTAAACGGACAAATTGGCAAGTATATGAATTTTCATTATCATACCAAGCAACAACTTGAACTTGATATAAGCCATCACTGATTTTTGTAACCATTGTTTGGGTTGCATCAAATAAAGAACCATAAGTAATTCCGATAATATCAGAGGAAACTAATTGTTCTTCAGTATAACCAAATGAAGCACTTGCTCTTGCTTTCATTGCAGCATTAATATCTGCTTTTGTTAAATTATCTGCCTTAACAACAGCGATTAAAATTGTGGTTGAACCAGTTGGAACTGGAACACGTTGTGCAGAACCAATTAATTTTCCATTTAATTCTGGAATGACTAAACCGATTGCTTTAGCTGCACCTGTTGAGTTAGGAACGATATTGCAAGCAGCAGCTCTTGCTCTACGTAAATCACCTTTTCTATGTGGTCCATCTAAAACCATTTGGTCACCAGTATATGCGTGAACAGTGGTCATGATACCTGATAAAATTGGGAATGCATCATTTAATGCTTTTGCCATTGGGGCTAAGCAGTTTGTGGTACATGAAGCAGCGGAGACGATTTGATCTTCATCTGTTAATGTATCTTCGTTAACACCATAAACAATAGTCTTTAAATCGCTACCTGCAGGTGCGGAAATAATAACTTTCTTAGCACCAGCATTGATGTGCGCCATTGATTTTTCTTTTGAACAGTAGAAACCTGTACATTCTAAAACAACATCAACATCTAATTCGCCCCATGGGCAATTATTTGCGTCTTTTTCTGCATAAATTCTAATTTTCTTTCCATCAACAGCAATCCAGCCTTCTGCTGCTCCTTCTTCTGAGCATGTAACTTTATCTGCTAATGCGTAACGACCTTGTGCAGAATCGTATTTTAATAAATGAGCCAACATTTTTGGACTCGTTAAGTCATTGATAGCAACGACTTCATAGCCTTCGGCACCAAACATTTGTCTAAATGCTAAACGTCCGATACGGCCAAAACCATTAATAGCAACTTTAACTGACATATATATGTCCTCCTTCTTATATTTTGCCTTACGAGACATATTATAATACATTTTTCTTAATTTGTAGAGTATTATTTTTTTTAAAATAATGAGTTTGTTATAATGTTAATTGAAAAAGTAAATGCAACAATAAGTTCGCGCGCGTCAACTTTACTT
>CAZZGL010000091.1:0-3140 GCA_964654155.1 uncultured Staphylococcaceae bacterium
AATTAATTGCAGTCAACCCTATCTTGAATAACTTCTTATAAAGAGTAAAAAAGATGAAACCCGCCAATGCCAGCATAACAATTTATGCTATTGTTTTTGTTATTGTGCAAGCGACTAATATTCTCAAAATAAACAAAAAAAGTTCGAATCTTAAATGTAAATTCAAAAGTTTCGAACTGAATATAATAAATATTTAAAATAATACAAAATAAATCTGTGTTATCAATGTTTTTATAATAAAAATATATAAAAGAACTATGTTTCTTATAAAGACTATTCTAAAAAATAACTATAAATCTTCTAATTTATTTATTGAAATCCACTAAGAAGATTTATGACTAGATTTATTGTTTATCTTAATGACTCTAACATAATTCTTGCACTAGCCATATTTGTAGATAATGGTATTGCCATAACATCACATAATCTAAGTAAAGCAGAAACATCTGGCTCATGAGGTTGCGCAGTTAATGGATCTCTTAAAAAAATAATCATATCCAAGCTATTATCCGCAATCATTGAGCCAATTTGTTGGTCTCCACCTAATGGTCCACTTTTCATTTTAGTTATCTTTAATCCTGTTGCTTCTTCAATCATTCTTCCTGTGGTTCCAGTTGCGTATAGTTCATGTTGGCTTAAAACATCTTTAAATGCAATAGCTAAACTAATCATTTCAACTTTCTTCTTATCATGCGCTATTAATGCTATCTTCAAAATAACCATCTCCTCTTTAATTAAATTTTCTTAGATAATTATATCATTATTAATAACTACTCAATAGTAAATTTGGTATAATAAAACACGAAAAAAATTCATAATGATACTTTAAAAAAAGGGAGGAAAATATGAAACAAATAGTATTAATGTCTAATAATGAACATAAAATTCAAGAATTTAAAAACGCTCTTAAGGAATTTAATATTGAAGTATTATCTGCAAAAGATATTGGAGTTAATCAAGAACCAATAGAAGATGGTATTTCTTTTGAAGAAAATGCTCTTATTAAAGCTAGGTTTCTTGCAAAGCATACATCTCTTCCAGTAATCGCTGATGATTCGGGTTTAGAAATACATTCATTAGATGGATTTCCAGGCATTTATAGTGCTAGATTTATGAATGGACATACTTATATTGAAAAAAATGAAGCTATAATTGAAATGATTAAAGAAAAAAAAGACGATTCTGCTCATTTTACATGCGTTATTGCTTTCATTTATCAAGGAATTGAAATGACATTTAGAGGCGAATGTCATGGAAAAATAATTCATGAATTAAAAGGCTCTAATGGGTTTGGATATGATCCAATATTTTTTATTCCTTCATTAAACAAAACCTATGCAGAACTTAGCGAAAAAGAAAAACTTAGTATATCGCATCGTGGAAATGCCATTAATAAGTGGAAAGAGCATCTTAAAGAAATTAATTTTATGTTATAAAAAAAGTCCCGACAGAACCGGGATTTTTTTAATAATAGAAAAGCAGTGTTCAACTTTAAGTACATGAAAGTATGCATCAAAACACCTTCAAAAATATTTGTTTTATGTAAATTAAAATTCTTTTAACAAAAAGCCTAAGTAAAGCGGTATTGTTAAAATTTTCTCATTTCTTCCAATATTGTAATTTCCAAGTTTTATGCATCCAGAGACATGATACTTTTCCGGATGTGCAAGAATTGTTTTTGCACTTTTAGTATTTCCTGTTGTTGACTTAACTTTAATTAATGTCGCTCCGCCTTTATACCTTGTAACAAAATCAATTTCAAGCCCCGAGTCCTTATGGTAATAATAAAGTTTTCTTCCCATTTTTATAAAGATATCCGCGATTAGATTTTCAAATATTGCTCCCTTATATCCATATAGGTTACCTCGAAGAATATCATATTGAGTTCCATCTTCTAACATGCTTACAAACAATCCTATATCTTGCATATAAATTTTAAACACTTCCTTTATAGCATTGCCATCAAGTGGCAGTTCAGGAAGATCAAGATTATACGAACGAGAAATGATGCCTGCATCTTCAATCCACTGTATACTACCTTGAAATTTGGATGCCGTACCACCTTTTTTTACAATCGCATATTGGAATTTCTTATTTTCTTTACTAAGTTGTTTAGGAATAGATTGAAAGCATTCCTTTATAAGAGATTTATCCTTGTCATCGGCATATTTTACCATGTCGTCTTCATATGAACTAACAATATCTCTCTGCAATGCTAAAACATTATTCATTTGCTTTGTTTGCACAAAAGTATTGACTACCTCAGGCATGCCACCAACAACAGTATACTGTAACAAAAGTTGATGCATTTTTTCATGAAGAGCTTCTGGTACTGGTTCTTCATTTATTAAATACTCTTGTAATTTTTCTATAATTTTAGATGAAATACCATTAGCCCATAAAAATTCTTCAAAATCAAGCGGATGCATCTCAATAACGGTTTCTGAACCGACAGGAATAGACTTTGGTTGTTTACCATAACCCTTTACACCAAGTAGAGAACCAGTTCCTATTACATCAAATCTACCATCTTCTTTAAAGAATTTTAACGCAGTTCGTGCTTCAGGACAATCTTGTATTTCGTCGAGAATTATAACCGTTTCACCAGGTTCGAATATTGCACTTGGTCCAAGTAATGCTGACATCATAATAATAAGATTATCTATTTCAAGTGATCCTTCAAAAATAGAAATATATGACGGATTTTTAAAAAAGTTAAGATAGATTTCGTGTTTATAATACTTTTTAGCAAAATTCCTCACAGAAAATGTTTTACCACACTGACGACACCCTTTAATTATAAGCGGATTATGATTAGATGTATTTTTCCAATCAATTAAAGTTTGTTCTATTTTTCTTTTTAACATAATATTGCTCCTTGCTTTGAAAGTATCATACATCAAATTAATTATTTTTTCAAGGGACTTTACGCCCAAAACGCAAACTTTTTTAACCGAGTTTTATAACAAAACACATATTTTTTTCAATGAGTTTATTTAATTTCCTTATTTTATAGATTATCACACTTAAATTAAATAGAACAAAGTCATTTGTCTATTCCAACCTTTCGTCCTACATTTAAAATATAAGTGCTCTAAAGTTTTGTAGGGTTTGATACCCCCTCTAAAGTTTTGTAGGGA
>CAZZGL010000092.1:0-2850 GCA_964654155.1 uncultured Staphylococcaceae bacterium
TATTTCAGTTTTTGAAAAAATTCTTTAAAACGGAATTTAATTATTTAATTGAGCATTTTTAAAAAAATTAAAAAAAAAGTAGACATAATGCTTTTTTTGGGTATATATTTTAATATATTTACTAACAAACAAAAAGGGAGGATTATATCTATGAAGAAGAGTTTTTTAGTTTATTCAATTGCTTTTATGGCTCTTGTAAGTTGTGGCACTAATAACAATATTACAAATCCAAGTGATTTTGCTGAAAATCTTATTGGAAAGTATAATGGTGTTAGTGGACAATTTGAGGTTTCAGAAGACAAAATTATTTATAATGATGTTGTTTTAAAACCAACCAATTATCAAGTTGAAAGTTTTAGTGAATCTTTTATTAAAGATAATGATGATTCTGAAAGTGATTTAGAATACGTTGAACGTAGTATTTCTCATACCGTTGGATATTTTAAAGATGGTAAAACTAAGTATCGTATGTATTTATCTGGAATTGACGGAAACTATAAATTAACACTCGAAAAGAAGGCTAAAAATGGTTATGAATATGTCGATTCTTTTATGCCTTCAATTGATGAGTTTGCTGGAGCCTATACCGGATATGGTGATTCTGACATTTATAATATGGTTTATCATATCGGTGGAGATTTTGATGTAAATCGAGGACATTATGTTGTTGGATATTATGGAGCTTATTATGGATACTATGTTGATGTCTACTATGTTGATAGTTACTATAATTTAACTGAATCAGGATTATCAAAAGTTATTGCCCTTTATGATTATTCAGATAATTATGAATATTATCGATTAGAATTAGGAACTGTTGGTGGTGTTCAAGGTTTACTTGATGTTAATGATAAATCATATATTTCATTTTATTATGACCCAATGTATTTAACTTATAATTATTATTCAAATGATTTATCAATAAGTGGAAGTTCTATCGATCCATCTTCAAATACAGTATCAATTAATGATATTACTTATTCATATGTACAAAAAATTGATGAAAATGGACAATATGTTACTTTAACAAATGGATCGACCTCTATTGAAACAAGACCTACACAATACGGAATGGTGTGGATTGAAAACGATGTTGAAAAAGAATATGTTTTTGATTCTGTAGATGGACTTATTGGATCATATGAATATAAAGATTCAAAATTTTCTTTAAGCAAAGATGAAGATACATCAGCGTATAGTTTGTTAATTGATGATCAAGAGCAAGAAATATCATATGCAATTTATAATCATCAAAAAGCGATTAAAACTAAAGTAGATAATAAAGATGCATATTTTACATATTTTAAACAATATACAGCGATTATGTGTAGTGTTGATAGCGAAGAAACATTCTATGTTAATAAATCATTATTCTCAGAGTATTACAATTATGAATTCATTTGTAAAGAATATAATTCTACAACAACAATTACCATTGATGAAGAATATGTAGTTTCATATAATGATAGCAAATGCGATGGAGTAGTAATTTTTGATCCATTAAAGTTATATCCACATATTGAATTTACAATTGATAAAACTGATTATGTATTTTCACTTTTAGAACCGGAAAATGGAGTGGCAAGATTAACTTCTAAAAAAGAAACTCATGATTTCTTTGTTATAGCAAATGTTGAAGATATTTATCATGATTATACTTCTCATCATCAAACAGATTTAACAATTTCTAAAGATAAAATTTCTTATTTTGGAAGTGAAGTTGATTATGAATTAGAAGCGTATTATTCAGAATTATATTTCACATATGTTATGGCAATTAATTTTAAGGTTGATAAAACCCAATATCAAGGATTTGCAAATACTGGTTTAGTGGCAGTTGATGTAATTAATGATTCTTCTAATGGAGAAACTAAAATATTTATTGATGTTAATGAATTCGCCAAATTAGTGGGTGAATACTATTTAGAAGGAACCTATGGACCAGAAAAATTTAAAATTACTGAAGATGGTCATTTCTATGCGGACACTCTTAATAGTAATAAAAATGGATTAGAATATGATGTTGAATATGATTACACCCTTGAAATGAGTTATGATTATTATGATTCTTATCCAGTTATTTGCTTTAATTCACAAAATAATACGATTAGGTTAATTAAGAAAGGTAATGCATTATTTGTTAGTGGCGTAATGGCCTACTATGCAGATTATCTATTTAATTATCAAGGCGTTTATGTAACAAGTGATAATCAAAATGTCATCGAATTACGTGGAGAAACATTATATGTAAATGGAGAAGCCGCAACTATAAATGAGATATCTCATAATGGAAGCGAAACAAGTATAAATGCTTTAGTTAATGGAGAAAATGTTTCTTATAAATTTAATAAAGAAGATAAAAAGAATTATTTAACAATTGGTAATAATTCGGAAAAAGTTTATAAATCAGATTTTGATATTGCTTCATTAATAGGAAGTTATGATTATAATGGTACCACTTATACATTAAATGCCGATTATTATTTAGGTACAAAAATATCTTGTGGATATATTTTAGCTAGTGGATTACTAAACGCTAAAGATTATGTGATTGAAATGTATAATGGCCATTTAGCGGTTAAATTTACTCTAGGATTTGATACTGTTTATATTTATTCAACTAGTGATGGAAATGTTATTGATGTAGTTTCGGCTTCATTACCTCCATTACCACCTCTTCCACCAATTCTATAGTTAAATTAAAGGTGTTAGTCATCGAAGATTAACATCTTTTTTTGATCTTGAAACTTATTAAATTTGAATAAATAGTAAAAAAATATTAAACTTTTATTGCTTTAAGCTAACTATTAAAGAATCAAGTGAAAAATGAAAAAAAGTTAGCTTTTGAAA
>CAZZGL010000093.1:0-2832 GCA_964654155.1 uncultured Staphylococcaceae bacterium
AAAAAGACTTTACTGAAACTTATGAGAATATATATCATCAAGAACCTAAATGTTTGGATTATTCTACATATAGTAACATTTATTATAAGTTTCATTATCTTAAATCAACAGGTAAACAAAAAATACTTGTTATTCCAGTAGAGTTTAGTGATTATCCAGCTTCAAATTTAAAAGGTGGGGAAGAAGGCTCTCTTAAATATATAGAAAATGCTTTTTTTGGTGAAACTAATAAAACATTTTTTGAATCAGTATCTAGTTATTATTATAAATCAAGTTATGGACAATTAACTCTTGAAGGAAAAGTATCTTCATGGTTTAAGACAAATAAAACAGTAGAACAAATGAAAAATGAATCAATTTATCCAATTCAAAGTCAACATGTTTTACAAGAAGCAATTAAATGGTACTTTAATAATTATGATGACATAGATGAATTTGACCAAGATAAAGATGGTTATATTGATGCTGTATGGCTTATTTATAGTGCGCCTCAAAAAAATAGTGATGACTTTTTATGGGCTCATACTTATAGTGATTATAGCGATAACTATGGAAATATAAAACCTAGAGCGTCAGCGTATTCTTGGGCTAGTTATAATTTTTTATTTTATCAAACATCTAAACCAGAAACTCATGTTTTAATCCATGAAACAGGACATCTTTTTGGATTAAAAGATTATTATTCTACTGATAATGGAGAAAGTAAATATGCACCAACAGCATATTTTGATATGATGGATACTAATATTGGTGATCATAATGCTTTTTCAAAGCTACTTTTAAATTGGACAACTCCTTATGTAGTTAAGGATGAATGTGAAATAACGATAAATTCATTTACTGAATCTGGTGAATGTATATTATTGTCTCCTTCATGGAATGGAAGTGCGATGGATGAATATTTATTATTAGAATATTACACTCCGACATATTTACAGTCTGCAGATTCAAAAACGAAATGGGAATATAAAAATTTATCTTCAAGGGGGTTAAGAGTTTATCATGTCGATGCTAGAATTGGTTATGTTCGTAATTTCGGCGGACATATGGATGGATACCTAGGGGTAAATGAAGTTCAAGATATACATTTATATCATTTAGATTTTGCTAATACGAATACTACTTCTAGTACTACATATAGTAATGGAAAGCCAAATTATTTATTAAAATTACTACGAGCGAAAGACTATGAAAAAGAAGGAACTCCTGCAGATAATGAATTATTATTTAAGGTAGGAGATAACTTTATTGATAGAATTAATGATGATAATTACCCGTTTAGTTTTAATTCGTTTGATAGTATTCCTTTTTCTTTTGAAATAACCAAAATGACAAAAAAGAGTATTACTGTTAAGTTTATAAAATATAATTGAAAACGAATAATGTCATTTTAATTTAATTTATAAGGATAATGTAAATATATATTAGATTAGCATAAGTAACACTGAGTAACACTCAAATCCACAATTTATATAGTATATTTTAATTACCAATGGAGGAGTGATTATTTATGAAAGAATTTGGTGAAATTTTAAGAGAGTTGAGAATTAATGAAAAATTATCTCAAGCAGCATTAGCGGATATTATTCATGTTTCAAGGAGTGCAATTGCTAAATATGAAAACGGGTTGGGTTTGCCTAGTGAAGAAGTAATTCAAGCTTTATGTAGATATTTTAAAGTTGATAAGGATTATTTGTTTCCAAAAGAAAATGTTGAACAATTGATTACTGAAAAGAACATTATTATTAATAATCAAAAGAGAAGATATCGTATTATTACATTGTCATTGTTATTAATAATAATTACACTTATTCCTTTTTTGATTATATCAGGCAATGAAAATAAACAGAAAGTCAAATTGGATGATGTAGAATTATCAATAGATATTGAAGAAAAAAATATATTTCAAGAATCAAAATTACTTTTAAAATATGATGGTGGTTACGTATATCAAACACTTGAAATTCATAAATTTGATTTTACTGACTTGACAAATTTATATTTAATTAGAGTTTCTAATACTTATGTTAATGGTAATACAGCTTATCTTAATGGTGAAGTTAGTTATAATTCAAAGGAATATACTGAAAGTGTTTATATGGAAATGGATTTTTCTATTAATCAAAACTATAATCCGATAACATCTTGGCATCAAAAAAAGTCGAATTACTTTTTATTAACTTCTGAGTTAAATGCAAATGGTAAAATTATATTAGATAATGATATAGATTTATTTGATGGTTCCGCTATTCAAAAGAAAAATGATAATTTTATGTTTGTTTACGATTGTCAAATTACTGATTGGTTATTTGATTATGATTATAATAATATATTAAGAAAATGTATTATAAATAATGATAAATGGAATTCTAATTGGAGTTATGAAATGATTGATGAAGTTTCAAAATCACAAGCATTTACCATCTGTTCTTCATACTTAATTGAATCGAAATCGAAAGAACAAATCGATTTTAATATAATCAGTAAAATGAACAATACAAATATGATTGTTGAACAAAAGCAAAATGTTATTTTAGATATATAATAATTGCAAAAAATTATTTTAATTACTTGTAAAAGCTATATGACTTATTATGCATGCTTGGTAGTGGCGCATTTGTCATATAGCTGTTTTTAATATTCCTTTAAATAAGAATGAATAATGAAATGATTTAAAAAAATAATAAATCCATTTTTTTGTTTTCTTTAGCTTTTTTGCTTAAACGTTAATTGAAAAAGTAAATGCAACAATAAAGAGGCAAAAACATCAAAAAAAAATTTTTTTAGTAAAAATATAGCTTAAAATCGAAAATAAAGGCGATCTCATGATGA
>CAZZGL010000094.1:0-2635 GCA_964654155.1 uncultured Staphylococcaceae bacterium
CTTCCCTACAAAACTTTAGAGGGGGTATCAAACCCTACAAAACTTTAGAGCACTAAAAATAACATTAAGCATGGCGGTGTCCATGCTTTTCTTTAACAAAAAATAACAATTTTCTGTATTAATCATTTAAAAAAAAAGAAATCTCATTTATAATTAGATACGAGCGAGGTGTTGAACATGAAAAGATGTAAACAATGCGGAACGTTATTAGATGAGCATGAAGACACATGTACAGTGTGTGGTATAGATCACCCTTTTGAAAAAGAAAAAAAGAAAACTGAATATGATTTAACAGTTATGTTTAATGCAATGGGTTCAGATGTTAATTTATATCGAGTGAAGAAAAGAAAAACTCTTCTTATTTTAGCGTGGCTTTTAGGTTTTGCTGGAGCGCCATTAATGTATACTGGATATATTAAAAAAGGCTTATTTGCGGTATTATTATTTGTAATAATATCTGTGTTATCATTTTTAGTTTTATATTTTGGAAAAATAATGTCTTTAATTTCTTCTATATGTTTATGTATTGGTGGTTCTGTTATATTACTTAATGTTATTTCTGGAATTATATTTTTAAAAAATACTTCATTTAAAGATTGTAATGGAGAGTATTTACGTTAATGCAACGGTATTTTGCTGATCCTAAAACTGGATTTTTATCTCAAGAAGATATCTTTCATATAACTAAAGTTATGCGTTTAAAAAAAGGTGATACTTTTGAGTTTGTTTCAAAAAACACCGTTTTTTTGCTAAAGATCGATGAAATTCAACCATTTACATATAGTGAAGTATCTAGAAGAGAAGTTATTAATAATGATTATAAAATTACTCTTTTATATTGCATTCCAAAAGGCGATAAAATGGAACTTGTTATTCAAAAAGCAACGGAATTAGGTGTTGATGAAATCATCGGTTTGATTTCTTCTAGAACTATTGTTAGATTAGATGAAAAAGATAGAGAAAAAAAGTCTATTAGATATAGAAAGATTATTAAAGAAGCAAGCGAACAATGTCATAGAGATATAATTCCTGATTTTAAGGGAATATATGATTTCAAACAATTAAATCAATTTAAATTTGATTATATGTTTATTGCCGATGAATGTGAATCGGGTGAAACATCATCATTTTATAAGCAAATATTAGATATAAAAAAAGGATCTTCGGTTGGTATTTTAATAGGTGCTGAAGGTGGATTTTCTCGTGATGAAGTTGAATATGTTTGTTCATTAGGCTATAAGAAAATTAGTTTAGGAAAAAGAATTTTAAGAAGTGAAACCGCAGCGATATCCGCGCTTGCACTTCTTTCATTCCTTTTGGAGCGTGATTAAAATGAAAGGCTATTTTTATATTCATACACTAGGATGCAAAGTCAATTCTTATGAATCAGAAGCTATTCGGGAAATGATGATTAATGATGGATATTTATATGATGATAAAAATCCAGATGTTATCTTTATTAATACTTGTAGTGTCACTGCGGTATCGGATCAAAAATCAAGACAAAAAATTCGTTCTTTTGTTAAAAAGTTTCCTCATTCAATTATTGTAGTTTTAGGGTGCTATAGCCAAATGGCATACAATTTTATTAAAACAATTGAGGGCGTTAATATAATTATTGGTACTAAAAAAAGAGTGGATGTTGTTTCATTAATTAATCAATATAAGGAAACAAACAAACAAATTATTTTGGTTGATAAAACTTCTTTAGATGAAGATTATGAGCCTCTTTCAATATCATCATATAGTGATAACACAAGAGCATTTCTTAAGATACAAGATGGATGTAATAACTTTTGTTCCTATTGTATTATTCCTTATACAAGAGGCGGAGTTCGTTCTCGACCAAAAGAAGAAGTATTAAAAGAAGTTGAACGCTTGGTAAACAATGGATATAAAGAAATAGTTCTTACTGGTATTCATACCGGAGGTTATGGTAAAGATTTAAAAGATTATTGTTTTAGTGATTTATTAAAGGATATTTTAAAAAATCAGGATTTAAAAAGGTTAAGAATTTCTTCTATTGAAGAATCGGAAATTGATGATCAAATGATTGATTTGTTAGTTGAAGATCCTCGTATTGCATCTCATCTTCATATTCCTTTACAATCGGGTTCAGATACTGTTTTAAAGAGAATGAATAGAAAATATACAACTGAACAATTTTATCAAAAATTGCTTAAAATCCGGCAAAAAAGACCAGATATTGCAATTACAACAGATATAATTGTAGGATTTCCTAATGAAAGTGAAGAAGAATTTTTAGAAACTTATGAGTTTGCTAAGAAATGTCAATTCTCTCAAATTCATGTTTTTCCATTTTCTCCTCGAAGTGGAACTCCTGCATATAATATGAAAGGTCAAATTGATCCTCGAATTAAAAAAGATCGTGTTAGTAGGTTAATATCCTTATCTTCTTATCTTCAAGAGCAATATGAAAGTAAATTCATTGATAAAGAAGTTGAGGTATTGTTTGAGGAGTATGATGAAGTTAGTAAGATTGCTAAAGGTCATACTTCAAACTACATATTAGTGAGTATTCCTAGTGAAGTATCTCTCCATAATCAATTATTAAAAGTCATCCTAAACTTTTAAATTAAAACTTACTCGATAAAGCATATTGTTAATATTGAAT
>CAZZGL010000095.1:0-2202 GCA_964654155.1 uncultured Staphylococcaceae bacterium
CCTACAAAACTTTAGAGGATATCAAGCCCTTCCCTACAAAACTTTAGAGCGCCAAAATAATTTAATTTATATTTTTCTGAAGTTTCGACATAACCTGCTGCAATCAACTTAGCTTTATATGCTTCAATAAATGCATCAACTTCTTCATCATTTAAAAGATTTGTACTAAAATACACAGATTCTATTTCTGATGTTGTTTCTCCTGTTTCATTTCTTTTTCGTTCCCATCCAACATATCCAGCATATCCAACTTCAGAATATAAATATGGAACTACATCTTCAATACCATATTGAACCATTTCTTCGTATAATTCCTTATTTGCTTCTTTAAATGAACTTGGTAAATTTTCTTCTCCTATAGAGGTAAAATCTAAATCACATTTAGCATCTCCAAAAGAAGAATATTCGACAGTGATAGTTAAAGCTTCATCAAACGCATCAAGTTTTGCTGAGACTTCTTGTATATAACCTTCATCATTTAAAGTAATTATGCCTGGATAATTAAAATCATAGTACGAAGCCGCATTGTTCAAATAAGCACAATAAGCTAAAAATATACCTGTATTTAATTTTGATTCATACTTGTTAGTTTCAATTTCTTTAAATATCTCTTCAGAAAACCCAAATGTTGGATACATTCCTACTTCTTCCCAATTCTTTTTAACTGGATTAGTAACAATCACTTTCTTATTAGAATAATCATATTTATATTGGAAATACTTTTCATCTGAAACTTTATGCGCACCAGTACGACTTACTATACCATCTTTATTTTTAACAATTTGATCAATTGTATCTTCGGTAAAAGTAAATTCATAAACGACATCATCATTTGTACCTGGATAATCTAATGTACACTTTGCTACATAATTTTTAGCATTTGCCATTTTATTTAATGCACTTTTTAATTTATCATGATATGTCTCATGTGTATAAGGTTTTAAATGATCGATAACCGCTGTGCCGATTTCAGAAAAGCTAGTAGTCACTCTTCTTCCATATTTTGTGGTGGCATCAACATCTTCATTATATGGATCGATAGTAATATGTAATTTTAAATTATCGTTATTTACTTCAAAATACATATCATCTGGAGACATATATGTTAAATACATGCTTCGACATAATTCCGATGTATTAGTATAATCTCCTACATAGTGGTAAGTTTTTCCTCCATCAAAGGTTTTAAACATTTCATTAGTAACTATCGAAGAACAATTCCATATATTTTGATAATAAGAAGAACCCCACTTGATGGTTTCTTCATCTTCTGTTAAATATGAATCACTAACAACTTGGTTTGCAATATTAATAGATTCAGTTGCAACATTCTTTCCAGTTCCTTTAACAAATTTAGTTTCATAATCAACTTTACCTGTTTTATCATCAATTACTGTTATTTGATACGCTTCTGTTAAATTATCCTCAATTACTTCTGGATTTGTTTCTTCATAAATCGTTGTAATTGTATAACTTTCTTCAATAGTTTCTTCATAGTTTTCATTAAAACTTAAAAGATTATCAGAAGATGTCATTTTAACGCCGCCTCTTATTTGATTAAATAAAGATTCTGGCATAATTTCACCTTCATTAGACACCAATACATCATATGTTGCCTTAATTGATGGATTATCTTTTAATGTAGCGGTAATAGTAACAACTCCATAATCTCTAGCAACTAAAAACGCTTCATTTGTTAGTCCTTCTCTAAGAGTGACTGCAACAACATCTTCATTACTTGATTTCCATTCAATTTCACCACTTAAATCCTCTGAAAAAAGCACATAAATCGATCTCATTCCACCATAATAAAGATCCCCATACATTTTAAGTTGAAGTCTTCCATCTGTTGTTGTCGCGGTCGTAGTTCCGGTAAAAACAAAACTTGTACTAGTAGCGTTCGTTGTTGTTCCGGTAGTGCTAGTTATATTCTCACCACACGCTCCAATACTTAGTGATATTGTAGTTAATCCTAACATGCAAATACATTTTTTTGTTGTTCTTTTTACCATATTAAAACCTCCATAAACGTCTTAATATTCAAGCCAACTAATCTCCAAATAAAATTAAATTTTTAAAGATTTAGACTTTAAAGTTCTTTTTTCTTATTTTTAATTTAGTTAAATATTTCTTCGATTTTTTTAAATTAAAAATCCTCTTTTGCAAAGTGATGATGATATTGGTAATTAAAATCAAAAAATG
>CAZZGL010000096.1:0-2192 GCA_964654155.1 uncultured Staphylococcaceae bacterium
TAATAAAAGACGCATCAGACAATCAACGCGTCTTTTAATGTCTCTTTAAATTCTAATCAACTACCTTTGTCAAAATAATAGCATCAAAACAGAACCAATCACTATCTGCCGCTCTAGTAATTGATAATACATGATTCGTGTCTTCTTTTAAACTTAAAGTAGCCGCAACTTCACTTGTATTATAATAATTAAATGCTTGATAAGGATAATCTTCTAAACTATAGGTATAGTTCTTATCATCTAATTTAATATCTATAGGTCTAGCACCATCACCTTTTCCATAAACAATACGTAACTCATATCTTCCAGTTTCAGGAACTCTAATATTAAATGTCGCTCCTTGATCTGCTTTATTAATACCTCCGACAACATATCCGTTTTGAGCGCCATCAATTCCAACTGGACATGATTCATCTGAATAGAAATTGCCTAATTCAGCATCAATAATCATTTTTAATTGATAATCTTTATTAATGTTTGGATTATATTCGATATTTGATTTAATTACAAAATAATCTAATTCAACATTTCCGCCCCAAGCTGGTTCTTCATCACCAGTACCATATTTAATAACTTCAATGTTATTATATCCTTCTTTTAAGGTTACATTAATTGATGTTATTTTAGAATCAACATTTGTTTCTGCTAAACCTGTTGCAGTATCATAAACTAATGTACCTTGCTTTGTTCCATCAACATAAACATCTGTTTTAGAATTAGCTTTATCAGTCCAATATGTTGCTTCTAAAGTATATTCACCTGCAAATGGCGCTTTATAGAGTAAATAAAATCCTTGGCCACAATCCTTAAGACCATTTACATATTTACCATTAGAAGCACTTACTAAATCATTTGCTTTAACTCTTGTTCCATCAACAATACAATCCTCTGCTTCAAGTTTTTCATTTACAGTAGTCATCTTTGTTAAAACAATGTAATCAAAACAGAACCAGTTGCTATTTTCCCCTCTTGAAATAGATATAGTATGTGAACCTTTTGTAATATCTAGTGTCGCAATTGTCGCACTTTCATTAAAGTAATTCCATGATTGATATGGATAATCTTCTAAACTATAAGTATATGATTGTTCATCATATTTAACATCAATCGCTCTTTCTCCTGCATCTTTACCATAAGCAACTTGTAAAGCGTATTTTCCTTCAAATGGTAAATTAAGACTAAATGTTGCTCCATTACCAGATGCGTTAATTTCACCAACAATATAATCATTCGAAGCACCATCAACAGGTACTGGACAGGTGGTACCAGATATGAATCCTGCTAATTCAGCTTCAATTTTAATTTGATTTAAGGTGTAATCTAATGATTCTTTATCATATTCTGCTCCTGTTCCCTTAATATCAATATAATCAATTTCAGCATATCCGCCATATGATGGTGTATCATTTTGACTACCTTTCTTTTGAAGAATAATGACATTATAACCTTGCTTTAAATCGATTTTAGCAGTTGCAATACCAACTTTTGATGCAGATTCGCCTAAGCCTGTAACTTCAGTATAAACAACTGTTTGCGAAACTTCGTTAACGACAAGGTCATGTTTTGAATTAACTGCACTTTCATTTTCAAGATAATAAGCAATTTCAATATCATGTTCTCCTCCAACAGGAGCGTAATGGATAAAGAATAAACCTTCTCCACAATCTTTAATTCCACTTACATACTTTCCTCCAGAAGCAATGGTACTTTCTTTAACTTCAAGAATGTTTTTTGCGATAATCCCATCTTCAGCTTCTAAACGAACGTCGATATCAAGGTTATCTTTTATTACTGGCGTATTTGAATTCGTGCCAGTTGTTGGATTGTTAGTGATAGGATCAGTAGTAGTTGGATTATCAGTAATATGATTATCATTTTTACCACATCCAATGAGTACCATTAAAAGGCCTATTGATAAAATTGACAACTTTTTAAAAGTGTTTTTCATTATAATTTTTCCTCCTAAATTATTGCAAATAAATTTGCAAGTAAATTACAACATACCTTTTATTAAAAATAAAGATACACATTTTTTTAAAGTTGCTAATTATTGCTAAAAAGTTGAGAAAAAATAAATATTTTTGAAAATGTAAGCGGTTTTAAGAAAATTTTTAAAGTAACGAAATTTTCTATGTAAAAATGAATTAAATTGCCAAAAAAAGGCAAAAAAAAGACCTCCATATTTCAGGAAG